>NZ_JAXGFQ010000027.1:0-46688 GCF_051020825.1 Moorella naiadis (nom. illeg.) | reverse complement strand
CGCCGTTATGGTAAATATTCCTGCTACATTATGTCGATTTGAAGGTGTTTTGAGAGGGTTTTTGCACCGGAATCATGTGTCCCTTAAATATATTTTTATCTACTTTGGTATTCATATATAAACGGCACCTTTAAATTCTACGAACCTGAGAACAATGCTAATTTTCCAGTTTGTACAGGAGAGGTGTAGGTTATGTCGACAGGCAAAGTTATCGGTGTTAATCTTAGTGCGCGGAGAGGAATAAAGAAAATTAACGTTGGTTCAGGTTATTTGCTGGCTGATTACGGTTTGCAAGGGGACGCCCATGCGGGAACAAGCCGGCAGGTGAGCGTTTTTATGGCTGAAAGGGCTGAAGAACTGGCCGGGGCCTTAGGCCTTCCCTTTCAACCGGGTGATTTTGCCGAAAACATTACCGTCCAGGGCATTAATTTAGAGGGAGTTGGGGTAGGGGCTAGACTTTTAGTAGGAGAAGCAATGGTTGAGGTTACACAAATCGGTAAGCAGGAAGATGAACCTTCAAGCCTCTTTTTTCCGGGGCCGGCGCCTTTGAAGACCGAAGGTATTTATTGCCGGGTGATAAAAAGTGGCTGGGTAAAAGAAGGTGACCGGGTGACTTTAAACGGGGATGCGGGAGAATAAGAATTTTATGCCGACAGGCAGGAGTTTTAGAGCGCATGTTGAATATGGTTAATTAGACTTAAGGTCATAAAATAAAATATTGACATCTCCGAGCCGGACTAACCTAAGGAGCGATCTATGGTGGCCGGCCTGGGCTGCGAGGCCCACGGGGTATACCGGGAAACTGGCATACCTTCCCAGGTTTGAGTATAAGGAGGTGGCTGATTAGTGGCTGTTTATGGCTTTTATTAGCCCCACCTTCTTGCAGGTGGGGCTTTAGTTTTGAGCGGTGCCTTGCGTTATGGGCGCCTCCTACCAGATGGTAGAGCCAAATTAAGGGGGCATAGTTATGTGGGCGATCTATGATGAGTTAATCGCTGGTGTGCCGCCGGATTTGGAGGTAGAAGATTGTCTCGTCGGCCTTAACTGGGTCTTGGTCCGTTCCCGGGCTACCGGCCTGGTGATGACGCCCCTGGAGGGCCATCCGCGCATTAAGCTGGCCGGGAAAATAAAAGGGATGCCAGTGCGAGAACTAGCGGTGCACATCAAGTCTTGGAATAATTTTGAAGCCGCTCTGGGCTTGGCGGCTATAAATTCGGTTTTGAACACGCCGGAGCAAGTAGAGAGTCTTTGCGGCCGGCCTTTAAGCAGCCAGCCCCAGGTGAGCGCCTTTACCTACTTTCAGGAACAGGTTAAGGGCAAAAAGGTAACCATCATCGGCCATTTCCCCGACCTGGAACCCCTGGCGCGGAACTGCAGGTTAACTATTCTTGAACGCCGTCCCGGTCCCGGAGATTTACCCGACCCTGCCTGTGAGTATATCCTCCCGGTGCAGGATTATGTCTTTATAACTGCTACCACCCTGATCAATAAAACCTTCCCCCGCCTTGTGGAGCTCAGCCGCCAGGCGCGGGTGATCCTGGTGGGCCCCAGCACGCCTATGACTCCCGCGTTGTTTCATTACGGTATTGATACCCTGGCGGGGACCGTGGTTATGGAACCGGAGTTGATACGGCGGGTGGTGCAGGAAGGCGGCTGCCTGGAGATATTCAAGGGCGGCGGCCGCATGGTTCAGGTGAGCCGGGATGAAGGGCTTGCTGGAGCGAGGAACAGGCAGAGCCGGGAACAGGCCGTTCAGATAATGATGGGGAGGGGGTTTAGTGCGATTGGCGCTGGCTAGGAAAACTTCGCCTGATATACCCCTGGCCAGGGGGTACCGCTGGAGAGAAGTCGCTTTGCCGGCCCTACCGCTGCTGGTATTCCTGCTCTCTTTTCCCCTGGGCCGTTATGCCATATCCCCCGGGCAACTCCTAACCATCCTGGCGGCAAAGGTATTTCCGATCGAACCCACCTGGCCGGCCACAATGGCAACAGTAGTCTTCCAGGTACGCCTGCCGCGCATTATCGCTGCCATGCTGGTCGGTGCCTCCCTGGCGACCGCCGGCGCCGCTTACCAGGGGATGTTTAAAAACCCCCTGGTCTCACCGGACATCTTGGGCGCCTCGGCCGGCGCCGGTTTCGGCGCCGCCCTGGCCATCTATTTCTCCCTGGGGGTAATCGGCATCCAGGTCAGCGCCTTCCTCTGCGGCCTCCTGGCCGTATTTTTGGCTTACACCTTAAGCAGCAGGATTCGCCACGACCCTTCCCTGGTCCTGGTCCTAGCCGGTATCCTCACCGGTACCCTGTTTTCTGCCGGTACTTCCTTAATTAAGTACCTGGCTGATCCCTACGATAAATTACCAGCCATTACCTTTTGGCTCATGGGCAGCCTGGCGTCGATTTCGCCGCGGGACGTTTATGCGGCCCTGGTGCCGGTGCTGCTGGGAATAATACCCCTCTACCTCCTGCGCTGGCGCCTTAACGTCCTTTCCCTGGGGGAAGAGGAAGCCCGGGCCCTGGGCCTGGAAACCGCCAGGTTAAGGTTGATTGTCATCCTGTGCTCCACCCTGATGACCGCAGCCTGCGTCTCCATCAGCGGCATCATTGGGTGGGTGGGGTTACTGGTTCCCCATCTGGCTCGCATGGTGGTAGGGCCCAATTATAAGGTTTTATTGCCGGCCACCATCCTGATGGGGAGCGCCTACCTGCTGTTGGTTGACGACCTGGCGCGGGTGCTGGCAACGGTGGAAATCCCCCTGGGTATCCTCACTGCTTTGATTGGCGCTCCCTTTTTCCTGTATTTGTTACAGCATACCCGGAGGGGATGGTCATGAAGCTGGAGCTTAAAGGTGTGATCTGTGGCTACTGGGGCCGGGCGGTCGTCAGCGGGGTATCTATGGCGGTAGAGTCCGGGGAAATAATGTGCCTGCTGGGGCCCAACGGTTCGGGGAAGACGACACTTTTCAAAACTATCCTGGGTCTGATAAAACCTCAGGCGGGAGAGATCCTCCTCGGTGGTGAAAATATCTGCGGCTGGCCGCAGGCCCGGATAGCCAGGGTGATGGGCTATATCCCCCAGGCCCATACCCCACCCTTCCCCTTTAAAGTCCTGGATGTGGTCCTCATGGGCCGGACGGTTCACCTGGGAATTTTCGCCGCGCCATCGCCTGAGGATAAGGAGATCGTTCAAGAGGCCATGGCCGCTTTAAATATCTCCCATCTCCAGGACCGGGTTTACACCGAGATCAGCGGCGGTGAGAGGCAACTGGTACTTATCGCCCGCGCGCTAGCCCAGCAGCCTCAAGTGTTAATTATGGATGAACCCACTTCCAGTCTGGATTTTGGCAACCAGGTGATGGTCCTGAGCCACATCAAGAGGCTGGCGCAGATGGGGCTGGCCATAATCATGGCTTCCCACTTTCCCGACCACGCCCTCCTCTATGCCAGTAAAGTAATGCTTCTGAAGAAAGGTCAGGTCTATAGCCTGGGCCGGCCGGAGGAAACGTTGACCGAAGAAAGCCTGAAAAGCCTGTACGGCGTAGACGTAAAAATAATCCGGGTCGAATTACCGGGTTGCAATGAGACCCGGGTATGCATTCCGGTGAGCAAATGAATGTTACAAAAAAATTAACGGGAGGGAAAAATCATGTTGAAGCGTTTTACCTGTAAATGGGTCAGCCTGCTCCTGGCCATTCTGATCTTGACTGTCGTCCTGGCGGGTTGCGGCTCGCAAGGGAGTGGCCGGAAAGCAACCGGCCAGGCTCCTGCCGGTCAAGGAGCAGCTAATAGGTCTATAGTTGATATGGCCGGTCGCCAGGTCAGCCTTCCAACCCACGTCAACAAGGTCTTCGCCACCAGCCCGGTGGGGAGCATCATGGTTTATACCCTGGCGCCGGAGAAACTGGCGGGGTGGAATTATAACTTAAATGAGGTAGAGAGAAAGTTTATTTTACCCGGGTACCAGAAATTGCCTAACCTGGGGGGTTGGTATGCTAAAAACACGGCCAATATCGAGGAGATCTTAAAAATCCACCCCCAGGTCATCCTTTCCATGGGCTACATGGACAACACGGCCCTTTCCCAGGCAGAACAGATCCAGCAGCAGTTGCAGATACCGGTGGTGATGGTTGACGGCGAACTCACGAAGCTGGCTCAAGCCTATGAATTCATGGGCGACTTGCTGGGCGAGAAGCAACGGGCCCAGGAGTTGGCGGCTTACTGCCGGGACACTCTCAACGAAGTGGCCGCTAAAGTTAAGGCAATACCTCCGGATAGGAAGGTACGGGTTTATTACGCCGAAGGGGCTAGCGGCCTGCAGACGGATCCCGCCACTTCCCAGCATACCCAGGTACTAGACTTTGTCGGCGGCATCAACGTGGCGGCCATTCCACCCCAGCGCGGTCCGGGGGGCATGGGTATGAGCTCCGTATCCATGGAGCAAGTGCTATCCTGGAACCCTGACCTTATCCTCTCCTGGAACGTAGCCCAGGGAGGCGCTTACGAAACTATCCTTAAAGACCCTAAATGGCAGAGCCTTAGAGCTGTGCAAAACCACCGCGTTTACCAGGTCCCCCACGGGCCCTTCAACTGGTTCGACCGACCGCCTTCCGTCAACCGCCTCATTGGGGTGAAGTGGCTGGCCAACCTCCTTTACCCGGATGTCTTTAATTATGATCTGGTGGCAACGGTTAAGGATTTTTATGCCAAGTTCTACCACTACAACTTGTCCAACCAGGAAGTAGGAGCCCTTTTAGCCGGGGCCAGATAAAATTAGAAAAGGGGGCGGGGTTACCCGTCCCTTAGGTCTCCGGCCGAAACATGACGTTGCTATCGTTGCTATATGGAAAGCGGGGGTATTAAAGTGGAAATTAATATTGAAGAATTTGATCAGGTCGCCCGGGAGGTATTTGCCCCAATTTATCCCGTTATTGCTGAACAAATAAAACAAAAAACAGGCATAACCCGGGGGACCTGCCTTGATGCCGGTTGCGGTGGCGGTTATCTGGGGATTGCCCTGGCTGGTATTACCGAGTTGTTTATCTATTTATTTGACAAGTCACCTGAAATGCTGGAAATAGCGGCTCGAAATATCGCCGCTCATGGTTTGCAACAAAGAGCCAGAACGTTGCGTGGTGATATCCACGAAATCCCGTTAAAAGATCAATCAGTGGATCTTGTAATAAGTAGAGGTTCAGTGTTTTTTTGGGAAAACCAGCAAAGGGCGTTCCAAGAAATATACAGGGTGCTAGCTCCGCAAGGAGCAGCTTTTATTGGCGGGGGCTTTGGTAATGCCGAACTAAAAAAGCTAATTGACGCCAGGATGGCGCAAAAAGATAGAAACTGGCAGGAAAGAATCAACAAAAATATTGGTAAAAATGCAGTGGAAATTTTTGTGAAAACAATAGAGGCAGCGGGAATCTCTAAATTTGAAATAGATAAGGGTGAAGCCGGACTATGGATATTAATATGGAAGTAAGATCTATGAAGTGTACTATTTGCGAAAGAGCTTGCCTAATTCCAGAAGGCAAAACAGGGGCGTGCGGCCTTTATAAAAATAACGGGCAAGAAATAACGGAACTTTATCCCGATAACTATCTCGTTGTTTGTCCGATTTCGATCGAAACAATGCCTATACTGCATTTTTACCCGGGAGGTAAATTCCTCCAAATTAGCACTGCCGGGTGCAATTTTAATTGTAGTGGGTGCATTGCCACAGTCATCGCCAGAGAAATGGATCCTGCCAGCAGGGCACTGCGTAAACTAGCGCCGGAAAAAGTGGTAAACGAAGCAATAAAAAACGATTGTATCGGAATTGCTTTTCTAATGAACGATCCCCTGGCTTCATTGCCAACCTTTATTAGAGTCGCCAGAGTTGCCAAAAGCTGCGGCCTGCTGGTAGGTTGTTCTACAAACGCTTATTTCACTGAAACCTCATTAGCTCAAATAATTGATGATTTGGATTTTATCAATGTTGGTATTAAAGGCCTGTCTGACCAAGCTTATCGTGGCTGTGGCGGCAGCACGGTGAAGCCGGTTTGGCGCAACCTAAAAAAACTTTATGCAAGCGGTATTCATGTTGAGATCTCGTGTATCTATCAACACCATAATGAAGAAGAAATTTTAAATCTCGCCCGGCATATAGCGCAAATATCCAAGGATATACCCCTACAGATAATGCGCTTTATACCGTTGGAAGATGCCAATCCTAAATTGGAGCCTTCAATACGGGAGGCAGAAAAACTTTGCCAGCGCTTGCAAAAATATCTCAAACATGTATACCTTTTCAATTCTCCCGGCACTGATTACCTGAATACCTTTTGTCCCAATTGCGGGGAAATCATTTATAAGCGGGATTTTTACGGGCCAATGGGGGCCAAACTGAGATTGGCAGATATAGGTTTCAGCAGGGTCAATACGTGCCTCGGGTGTGGGCAAGAATTAAAAAGTATTAGGGGAACCTTAGCAAAAACAAAGTACCAGGAAGGTGATTTTCAGGGTGGCTATCCTTTTACCAGGGCTTTAGAAATGATGGAAGCAATATTAATTACCATGGGTGTTAGCGATAAAAAGAGAATATTACAGGTTTGGGAAGAGGTACTTGGTAATCATATGTTGGCGCAACTACATCGTGACCTGCAAAACCTGGAAACATATATGCAAACAATCAGGTATTTCGGCAGGGTAATCCGGCTAGAGAACAAAGCTGAAGAACTGGCCTCCTACCTGGAAGAAAAGGTTTCATTGGTTACAACAGGATTGCGTTTTAGCAGCAATAAACCCCGGGTCTATTACGCCATGGGCAAACCGCTTTTTTGCATTAAAGGGGAACGTTTTGAAAATCAATTAGTTGAAGCGGCGGGCGGAATTAGCGTTAATAAAGAAATAGAAGGCAACGGTAGGCCGGGCAGGAAAATTTCAGTTGAAAAACTAAATGCCCTCAACCCGCAAATTATATTTATCTCAGCATTTATATCTGCACCTGTTGAAGATTTTTATGCCGATTGTTGCGCGGCCGGTGTGGACGTCGAAGCGGTAAGAAACAAAAGAATATATAATCACCCGGCTCCGGGTTGGGATTTCGGGAGTCCCAGGTGGATATTGGGTTTGCTGTATATGGCCAATATACTTCATCCCGAAATATTTAATTTTGATGTTTTTGCCACAGCAGAAGAGTTTTATCAGAGATTTTATAAGACGAAATTCAGGATAGGCGACCTCAATCGTTCTTTTGGTAAACCAAGCACAAAATGGATGTGGCAATAGGCGGGAGCCATTAATGAGCCGCTAGTGTGGTTAACCATTCCGATAAGGTTTGGTAAAGGTGCGTTGAAGGGCGAGATAATTCGCCCTTTATTTTTGTGGCTGCAGAAATAGTAAAGGCGGAAGAAACAGTAAAGAAAGAGTTTACCCTTATGGCATGCAGGGCCATTGGTAAAAATTTTTTTATGATTGGCAGGGAAATTGAAGGCAGGAGCGTATTATATTATATGTACTTGATAGACGTAAGTACAAGTATAACCGATTTTTTAGATTTATTAAAGAGCCAGGGGCGGTTGCCGCGGGTGGTCCACGGGGATTTAAGGCGTACCAATAACTTTTCCCCTGAAGCCAAGGAAACATTGGGGTTGGTCGATGGGGAAGAAATTGATGTTTCAACGCCGCTTTTATGGTGGGAGGAGAAATGGTTGACTTTAGAGGATGAGCCTGCCTGCTACGCCAGTATTTACTTTAATCCGGGGACAACCTCCATAGCCATGGTGGTTAATCTGGTTTAGATGGGGAGGTAGAGATGGAAATTACAGTTAAATATTACAATTTAGTTGCCGCTGCCACGGGAAAAACGTCCGAGAAAATCTCATGGTCGGAGGTGGGGCGGCAAGGTGAAGGGATAACTTTAAAGGAGATCCTAAATTTTCTTACCCGGAAGTATGGTGCGGCATTGGCCAGGCTTGTTTTCCGCGCCCCGGGGGAGCTTAATACCGGCCTGCTCATCCTAGCTGACGGCCGACTTCTTACTCAGGAAGGGGGGGAGGTCCTAAACCAGGTTATTCCTGCGGGGGCGGAACTAGTTCTGCTTTTGGCTGTAGCTGGTGGTTAATCAATTGGGTTTAGTAAGTATTTAACTGAGATCTGGCCCTTTACCGGAAAGGAGGAAAAACTTTTGTACCTGGATATTAACCCGGAAGTTTGTACCGGTTGCCGTCTTTGCGAGATTTTTTGTTCTTACCGGAGAGAAAAAGCCATCTGGCCGAGTAAATCCTGCATCTCAGTCCTCAAGTATGAAGAAGAAATCCTTTATATCCCCTTTACTTGTCAGCAGTGCGAGAAAGCCGTCTGCGCTGAAGTATGCCCTGTCCAGGCCATCAAACGCAATCCTGCAACCGGGGCCTGGGAAATTGATACCGGCCGGTGCATGGGTTGCAAGATGTGCGTGGCTTCATGTCCTTTCGGCGGCGTGGCCTTTGATCCCTGGCGCGGCCAGGCGTTTAAGTGCGATCTTTGCGGCGGGGACCCGGAGTGTGTCAAGATTTGCCCGACAGGGGCCATTAAGCTGGTGCAAGGACCGGAGGCGGTCCTGGCCAAACGGCGCCGGGCGGTGGCCCATCTGGCTGAATCGCTTAAAGTTTTGCGGGAGGTGGAACAAAGTGTTTAAATACAAGGGCTATGCCGGCAACATATTACAGGTCGATCTTACCACCGCGAAGATCAAGATCATCCCTCTGGAGGAAAACCTGGCGGAAAAATATTTGGGCGGCAACGGTTTTGGCAGCCGCCTTCTATGGGAAAAGGTGCCTCCTACAGTCGACCCCCTTTCCCCTGACAATTTATTTATCCTGGCCACAGGGCCCCTGGGAGGCACCCTCATCCCGAACAGCGGCCGGGTCGAAGCCATCGCCAGGTCGCCGCTGACAAACATTTACGGTGATTCCAATGCCGGCGGTTTCCTGGGGCCGGAACTTAAATTCGCAGGCTATGATATGATAGTTTTCCAGGGGCGAGCTTCCCAACCGGTATACCTGTATATTGAAGATAATCTGGTAGAGATTCGCGACGCCTCTCATCTTTGGGGCAAAGATACCATTGAGACCGAGAAGGCCTTGAAAGCAGAAATGCGCGACCCTGATATCAAAACGGCGTGCATCGGCCCGGCAGGAGAGAACCTAGTGCGTTACGCCTGTATTCAAGTTACCCCCCAGCGTTCGTTAGGCAGGGGCGGTATGGGCGCGGTGATGGGTTCTAAGAATTTGAAAGCAGTGGTAGTCCGGGGGACTAAAGGAGTGGCTATCGCTTACCCGGCCGAGTTTTACAACCTGGCTTTGGAATTGCACCGGCGCCTGCGGGCCAATGAAATTTACCCGGCTGTCTCTAAATACGGGACGCCCGGAATTGTTTCCATAATGAATATGATCGGGCGCTTCCCCACTAAAAATTTCCAATACGGCGCCTATGAACGGGCCGACGACATCAATGCCGAGACCCTGCACCAAAAGTATTTTGTCAAGCACCTGGCCTGTTACGCTTGCCCGGTCGCCTGCGATAAATTGTTCAGGGTAAACGAGGGGACTTACCAAGGGCTGGCCGGCCGGAGTTTTGAATACGAAGCCTTGAATGGCTTTGGTGCCAATATTTTAAATAGTGATTTGGCTGCCATCCTCAAGGCCAACGATATGACAGACCGGTTGGGGCTTGATAACATTTCCGCAAGTCGGGCCATTTCGTTCGCCATGGAATTGTGGGAGAAAGGGCTTCTTACCAAAAAAGAAGTTGAAGGTCTGGATCTTTCCTGGGGTAATATGGACACTACTTTTAAGCTTTTAGAAATGATTACCTACAGGCAGGGCCTGGGCGACCTTTTGGCGGAAGGGGTAAAAAGGGCCGCCGCAAGGATAGGACGCGGCGCCGAGTATTACGCCATGCACGTCAAGGGCCAGGAGATTGCAGCCCAGGACGGGCGAGCCCAGCAGTCTATGGGATTGGCCCATGTAACTTCTAACAGGGGGGCCGATCACCTGAAGGGATTTCCCACGATAGATGAAACCGGTTATCCGGCTGAGGCCGAGCGGCGCTATGGCAAGGAGTACCTGCCGGAGATGGCTGACCCCCGCAGCATTAAATATAAGGGTTTCCTAGTGAAAGATGGCGAAGACTTCGCCGCCGTAGTGGACAGCTCCGGCAATTGTAAATCGGGTGGTACCTTTGTCCTGGCTGAGATTTACTGGGAGGATATGGCGAAGGCAATTCGTTACGCCACCGGCTTAGATCTTGATGTGCCGGAGCTGAAGAAAATCGGCGAACGCATTTACAATTTGCAGCGCTGTTATAACATCCTTTGCGGCATCTCCCGGAAAGACGATACTTTACCGCGTCGCTTCCTGGAAGAACCCAGCCCTTCGGCGGCTGCCAGGGGTCTGGTGTGCCGGCTGGAACCAATGCTAGAAGAATATTACTATCTACGCGACTGGGATGCCGGGACCGGTTATCCCACTATCACCAAGCTAAAAGAACTCGGCCTGGAAGAAGCGGTAGAAAGGATTGGGCGGGAAAAATTAATCTACTCGCGCCAGGATATAAAAACAGGACAAAGCGAGTGATGCCTGATGCGTTATCTTATCATCGGCAACAGTGCGGCCGGGGTTACAGCGGCGGAAGCAATTAGAAGCGCAGATCATTCGGGGGAAATAACCATTGTAGCGGATGAAACCCACCCGGCTTATTCCAGGATTTTTATTACCAATATAGTGGCCGGCACGGCGCGGTGGGAAGATATCCTCATGCGGCCACCGGACTTTTACCAAAGGCTTGGCATCAAGACCGTCCTGGGTCAAAGGGCGGTAGGGGCCGACCTTGAGGGACGGACGGTTTATTTAGAAAATGGAGAAGCCCTGATTTTCGACCGTTTGCTCCTGGCTACCGGGGCTTCTCCCCAGCTTCCCCGGGTGCCCGGCAGCTCCCTGGAGGGCGTAACCGGGATGCGGACCATGGCGGATGCTTTAAAGGTAATGAAAATACTGGATGAAGCTCCAGGCGCTCCTGTAGTGGTGTTGGGAGGAGGGTTGGTCAGCCTAAAATCGGCCGAGGCCATGGCCCGCCGTGGAGGTCAGGTCCTTTTAGTGGTAAAGTCGAGGCAGATACTTTCACAAATGCTGGACGAAAAGGCGGCGGCCATTATCCAAAAAAGAATGGAGCGGGCCGGTATTAAGATAACCTTTGGCTACGATGTCAGCGCCTTTACGGGCCGGGAGCGGTTAGAAGGCATTCATTTGGAGAACGGCGAAGAGATTTCTTCCCGGCTGGCCATTATTGCCAAAGGTGTAGTGCCAAATACCGACCTGGCCAAATCAATGGGTTTGCAGGTAAATAAGGGCATAGTAGTAGATGCTTACCAGCGGACCAATAGTGAAGTGGTGTACGCTGCCGGCGATGTTTGCGAGACTTACGACCCCCTAAGGCAACAGAGAGCAGTTAACGCCATGTGGCCTAATGCCGTTTTCCAGGGAGCTGCAGCGGGTGCTAATATGGCGGGCGCGCAAGAATTGGCCCATACAGGTGTCCGGGTAAACGCGGCTTCCTTTTTCGGCCTTCAGGCCGCATCTGTAGGCTGGACCCGCCCCCGGGAGGGAGACGAGGAAGTTACGGTACTGGAGAGGGAGGAAAATTATCTTAAATTTATATTCCGCCAGGAGCACCTGGTTGGAGCGGTGCTGGTTGGTGATATCAGGAATATAGGTTATTACCGATGGTTGGTGGCCGAGGAAAAACCTGCCGGTTTTTTACGGCGGGAAGGGGCTAGGAAGGTCTATAATTTTAGCACTTACCGGGCTAAAGTATGGGCAGATTTATTAAAAGCGGATAGCGCCGCACCGATTAAAGGAGGGGAAGAATAACTCGCCTTTTGATTTTCCTTTGGAGATGCTCACCCCTTTATAAAGGGATATATGCCCATAAAGGACACTTTACCGGCAAGTGCCTGAGCTATAGCCGCTTGCTTCACCAGATCTATTTCCAGGGCCAGGTCGCAGCCTTTGCGCATCGACGGCGGGGGCGCTACCAGTCTGCAATTAAACCTGGCCTTTTTAGCCACTTTTCGGCTTTCATAGCTTCTCTTACCATTGTAAAAATTATCGAGCCTTTGGCTTGAAAGAGTGCAGTTTTGGGCCCTACGATTAGGGCTTTTAATATTTATTGACATAGGCCCATAATAGGTTTATAATATTACTGAACAGATGCCCATTAACAAGAAAGTTGATTAATACATTACTTAACTTAGCTGGACGTTAGGGGGCAAGGGTAATGTATGGGGAACTTGTTCTCGATCATTTTTTAAACCCGCGTAATGTCGGCATAATTAAGGACGCGGATGGTATAGGCACTATTGGCGATCCTGGCTGCGGCGATTTCCTGTGTGTCTATATCAAAGTTCAAGATAATCGCCTAAGTGACGTTAAGTTTCAGGTACATGGGTGCCCGGCGGCTATAGCCACCAGCAGTATACTAACGGAAATCGCTAAAGGGAAAACCCTGGCGGAAGGCTTGCAGATTACTGATGCTGATGTGGCGGCAGCCATTGGCGGCTTGCCGGAAATTAAACTGCACTGCTCCAACCTGGGCGCCAGCGCCCTGCATGAAGCCATTCGTAACTACCAAGCTAAATTGAAAGCAGGTGGCTAGAAAAATGTCTGCAATGGTAGTTTTCGATGTAGAGAAATTTCGCCAGAGCGAGCGGCGTTTAACGCCCCAGCGCCAGGCGGTACTTAAAGCTTTCCTGGAATTATCCCGGGAACACCCCACAGCAGAATCTATTTACCAGGCGGCGCGCCGCTATTGCCCGACGGTAGGGGTAGCCACTGTCTACCGCTCATTAGATCTCTTTGTCCAGATGGGCCTTATTCAAAAGGCACCGACCCTGAATGGAACGGCCCGTTATGAGACTCAAAAAGTGCCGCATAATCATTTTGTCTGCCTCAAGTGTGGCCGTATTTTCGAGTTTCATAAAGAGCAAAGGCCGACAGTAGATGAAGAGATAGAAAAAAAGGGTTTTCAGGTCCTTAATGCCTCGACGATCTTCTTTGGTTATTGCCCCGCCTGCCGGGAATAAAATGAGCAAGAATGGCCAGCATTAGAAAAGTCTAATCGAGCCTTAATGCCCCTTTAATAGAGGCGGCTTATTATATCCTTGTCGGGCGATAAACCCGATAAAATCCAGCCCGGAAAGGGGTAATGTTCGATGAACAAAAAGTTGCTGGCCTCAGTAGGAACGGGTGTCATGCTGCTCGGTTCGGTAATCGGCATTAGCACGGCCTACAGCCAGGCAGCCAAGGCGGCACCTACCACTCCACCACCGGCGATAGTCCAACCGGCTCAGGTCCAGCCGGCCCAGACACCGGAGGAAAAAGCTGTTGGGACCGTCGACAAGGACAATTTACAGGTGCAACAGGGTTCACAACTCCAGGATACCAAGGGTACGGATACGGAAAAGGGTACCGCTGCCGAAGAAGCAAAGGGTAAAGAAGTAAAGACCAAAGAAGAGGCCAACGAGAATTTGCCTGGTGGCGGTCACAGCGACCCCCAGGGGGCCAATGTTGACCATCAGTTCAATGGTGTGGAGTAAGCTGGAACATACAGCAATATCTAGCAGGTAGCAAAAAGAAGCAGGGCGGTATAGTTACCGCTCTGCTTGTCTATTTCTTTATTGCGGAGGACAACCTGGAGCAAGCTTTTACTCCAATGACCGCCCGGACGTCAGGGCCGGGGTCCCGGCCAGAAGGAGGGAGATTCTTTTACGGTTAAAGATAATTTTACTGGCAGGAACTTTCCTTGTTGTGCCGAACATTATTATAAAGATAAAGCAAAAGTAAATCCGATGGGTGTCAGGGAAGCCGGTGCAAAACCGGCGCGGTGCCGCCACTGTGAGGGGGAGCACCTGCTAATGGGGCCACCGGGACCGCATTCAGCCGGTTTTAATCCACCGCTAAGGATTTTTTATATTTAAGAGTTTAGCGATGGGTATTTCCTGCTGAATGTTGGCCCGGGAAGGCAGCAGGAAGCGTTGAACCTGAGCCAGGAGACCTGCCCGTGGGATTTCACCGTTAAGCCACGGCCATGGTGAAGGTGAGGTGGGGGAAAGTTTGCCCCAGCTACGCCGGCGTGGCTGGGGTATTAATTTTGGTCGGCGAAAGGGGATTGATTAAACTATGATACCCAGGAAGATCATTAAGCGCGACGGCCGGGTGGTGGACTTTGCCGAAGAGAGAATTATCAACGCTATTTATAAGGCGGCAGTAGCCGTAGGTGGGCAGGACCGCCGCCTGGCCAGCCGGTTGGCCAACCAAGTAACGGCCTTACTGGCGGAAAGATTTGTCAATAAGTTGCCTACCGTGGAAGATGTCCAGGACCTGGTAGAAAAGGTCTTGATTGAGAACGGCCACGCCCGGACGGCCAAGGCCTATATCCTTTACCGGCAACAGCACGCCGAGTGGCGGGATTTTCGCCGCCTTATGGTCAACGTCCAGGAAATGGTCCAGGGCTACCTGGACGGCCGGGATTGGCGCATTAACGAGAACAGCAATATGAATTACTCCCTGCAAGGATTAAACAACCATATAATTGCCGCCGTCAGTTCCAGATACTGGTTGGAAAGGGTTTACCCGCCGGCTATTCGCGAAGCCCATGAAAAGGGCGAGATACATATCCATGACCTGGGATTGCTGGCGCCTTATTGCTGCGGCTGGGACCTGGTCGATTTGCTGGAAAGTGGGTTTGCCGGCGTGGGACAAAAGGTGGAAAGCGCGCCGCCAAGGCATTTCCGCACCGTCCTGGGGCAGGTTGCCAATTTCTTTTATACTTTACAGGGAGAAGCTGCCGGGGCCCAGGCTTTTTCCAGTTTTGATACTTACCTGGCGCCTTTTATCCGTTACGACGGCCTTGATTACCGGGAAGTCAAGCAGGCCCTGCAGGAGTTTATTTTCAACCTCAATGTACCTACCAGGGTGGGTTTCCAGACGCCCTTTGTCAACCTGACTATGGATGTAGTAGTGCCGCAGATGATGGCCAGCGAGCCGGTGATCATCGGCGGTGAGCGCCGGAAGGAGTGTTACGGTGACTTCCAGCAGGAGATGGACTGGCTGAATATGGCCTTTTGCGAGGTCATGACGGCGGGGGACGCCAGGGGCCGCATTTTTACCTTCCCCATACCCACTTACAACATCACGTCCGGTTTTCCCTGGGATAGCCCGGTGGCGGACAAGATCATGGCCATGACGGCCAGATACGGCATCCCCTACTTCGCCAACTTTATCAACTCCGATTTAAAGCCCGAGGACGTCCGCAGCATGTGTCTCTTCCCGGAAGAAGATATTTTGATTAGAGAAAATGGGACCATCCGGAAATTAACTATTGGAGAGCTTTTTGAACAAAACAAAGGACAGCAGCTTGACCATGAGTGGTTTGAGGTAGATAACCATGTTGAGTCTCTTTCCCTAAACCCTAAGTCAGGTAAATTAGAGTGGGTGGAAATTAAAAGATTGCTTAAGGTTACTGATCGAGCTGTTGTTCATATTCGAACCAAAGATGGTAAAACTATGAGCGTCTCTCCAGACCATTTAGTGGCCGTATATACAAAAGATGGCATTACAACAAAGAAAGCCTGTGATATTGCTACCGGCGATTTTCTTTTGGTGATGCGTGATGGCTCAAGGGCTCTAAATCAAGAGACAGAATTTGTCTCCAAAGAATTAGCTTGGTTTATGGGGTTATTTGTGGCTGATGGTAATTATTTATATGACTCACGGGAACATTGGAAAAAACGGCATAGAGGAGTCCAGATTAATTTTAATGAAAAGGAACAAGCACTAATTGAAAAGACCAAAACTGTTGTTCGTCGGCTTTTGAATTATGATATGAAGTTTATTCAAGACCCTCGCTATGAGAACTCTCTAAGAGGATATATATATAACAGCGAGTTTGCTCGTACATTAGAAGAAAAGTATCAGGTTCATAAATATGGTAGTCTTCCTAAATGGATTTGGTCTGTATCTCCAGAAATAATCTTATCTTTCATTGAAGGGTTCTTCGATGGTGATGGCTATACCGATGGAAAGGAGATTCATATTAATGACCAACGGCTGGCAGAAGAACTAAATCTGCTTCTGCAATTAGTAGGGATTAGTACAACCTATATAGTAAAACAAAACTCCCAGGTAATTCGAATACAACACGTTTTAGGGCGCGGAGCAAGGGGAGACAGGGTAATGCGAGACAAGCTGCACAATAATATACCTGAATTTCTGGTGGAACAGAAATATATACGTTCTGAAGACGGTGCAATGCTTTATCAAAGTTACGGATGTAAAACTGTAGGATTTTCCACAATAGATAGATGGGGTATTACTACCGAGACGATAGAATGGCTTCGCAATGCAGATTTTGCAGTAGTAGAAGTAGCCGATTCAACCATAGAACAGCTTGATTATGAACAGGTTTTTTATGATATAGAATTGGGCAAGAATCACTATTTTGTTCACTCGCAGGGTAATATTACGCACAACTGCTGCCGCCTGCGCCTGGATAATCGGGAACTCAAGAAACGCGGCGGCGGTCTTTTCGGCGCCAATCCCCTTACGGGGTCATGCGGCGTGGTGACCATAAATTTGCCGCGCCTCGGTTACCTTTCCGCAACTAAAGAAGAATTCTTCAGCGGCTTAAAGGGCAGGATGGACCTGGCCAAAGAGAGCCTGCTTTTGAAGCGTAACATCCTGGAAAAGCTGACGGAGCAGGGGCTTTATCCTTACTCCCGGTTCTACCTGCGGCGGGTTAAAGAACGCTTCGGCAGGTACTGGGAGAACCATTTCAATACCATTGGTATCGTGGGCATGCACGAGGCCCTCTTAAACTTCATGGGGCAAGGCATCGAAACCCGGGCGGGGAGGAGCCTGGCCTTAGAAATACTGGACTTTATGCGCTCCGTCTTAACCACCTACCAGACAGAGACCGGCCAGCTCTTCAACCTGGAGGCCACACCAGCGGAGGGTACTTCTTACCGCCTGGCCCGGCTGGACAGGCGCTTTTATCCCGATATTATCACTTCCGGTGCCAACGAACCGTATTACACCAATTCCACCCATTTGCCGGTCGGCTACACCGACGACGTTTTTACCGCCTTGGAGCATCAGGACGAGTTGCAGCTCAAATATACCGGCGGCACGGTCTTGCACGCCTACCTGGGGGAAAGGGTGACTGATACCGCCACCTGCCGCCGCTTTTTACAGACGGTGATGGATAACTTCCGCCTGCCCTATTTCACCATTACGCCCACCTTCAGCATCTGCCCCGAGCACGGCTATCTTTCCGGCGAGCAGTGGACATGCCCGGAATGCGGCCGGGAAACGGAGGTCTGGAGCCGTATTGTCGGCTATTACCGGCCAGTGAAGAACTGGAATAAAGGGAAGCAGGAGGAGTTCCGGGAACGGCAGAGCTTCCGGCCTGTCACCGGCGGCGAACAACCCGGCCGCTAGGTGGTCCAGGAAACGCCGGGCAGGAGGGATCCCGGCACAGCCCTGTGAAAAATTATGCTGGCCTGCTGTTGCCCGGCTGGAAACAGGCGGGTCCACCAGGCCTGGCAGGTAAAAATTACCGGGTAACCCGTATAGCCGCCAGGCATTCATTAAGCTGCAGGGCCGGAGCAGAGTGCCGGGAATAGCCCGGGAGACTGTTTTAAGGGGGGGCGGTACCCATAACCATTAGAGGCATCCAGCCAACAAGCCTAGTGGACTTTCCCGGCGAGGTTTGCACCACCCTTTTCCTGAGCGGATGTAATTTCCGCTGTCCCTGGTGCCATAACGCCGACCTGGTGCTACGCCCGTCTACCTTACCGGAAATAAGCGTTGAGGAGATCTTCGGCTTCCTCAACCGGCGCCGCTCCTGGGTGCAGGCCGTTTGTATCACTGGAGGTGAGCCAAGCCTGGCGCCGGGGCTGGAGGAATTCATTCGCTCCCTGAAATCCAGCGGTTTTAAAGTCAAATTGGATACTAACGGCACCCAGCCTGGCGTTATCGCTAGGCTGCTGGCGGGGGACCTCCTGGACTATGTGGCCATGGACGTGAAAGCTCCGCTGGCGAAGTACGACCTTTTAACCGGCACCAGGGTAGACCTTGAAGCGATCAAGGAAAGCATCGCCCTCCTCAAAAACAGCCAAATTGCTTGCGAACTCCGTACTACGGCAGTTCCCGGCCTGTTACTGGAAGAAGATTTTTCGGCCATAGGCCAAATGCTGGCCGGGGCTCGGTACTATGTATTGCAACAATTCCGGCCCGCTGGAAACCTATTGAACCCCGGCTTACGCGAACTCATTCCTTACCCGGAAATAACTTTAAGAAATATTGTTACTAAATTACAACCTTTTTTTGCCAAGGTGGAAATCAGAAGCTAGAGGTTCCGCAAAAAATTTGCGGGAGCGGCGCCACCAGGTTTCCAATTAAAAAAGAAGGGCGGCTCTGATTGCACCGCAAGAAAATTTATTAGGAGGGGGCAGGAGTTTTTGAACCAGTGCCGAATATAACTAACTAGAAAATTAGCTGGCAGGGAGCCAGGATAAGGAGCCAGCCTTAATTTGTAGGAAGAGAACCATGGAGGTTCTGCGCCGGCGCGGAGCAGTTTCCATGGTTTTTTGTTTGCCGGCAAAGTCGGGGCCATTTATTTAAAGAAATGGGGGTTAGATGTCATGTTTTCTGTAAGGACTAGAAGACCAAGGGGCCGTTTAGTGACTGGTATCGTTTTATTGATCCTGGCGCTATTTATTGCTACCGGTTGTGATTCCCAACAACCGGGCAGCAAATTTAAAGTGGTAACCGGGACCACCCTCTTAATGACGGCCGTCCAGGAAGTGGGTGGGGATAGGGTGGAGGTAAAAAATATTATTCCGCCGGGTATTTGCCCGGGTCATTTTGACATCAAACCTTCGGACGTGGCCATGCTCGGCCAGGCCAGGGTTTTTTTGATGCATGACTGGCAGGGCCAGCTTTTCACTAAAGAACTAGTCGCCTCGGCAAAAAATCCCGGCTTAGAAGTGGTGTCAGTAGCAATCAAGGGTAACTGGATGGCGCCGCCGGTCTGGCAGGAGGCCTTGCGAAACGTGGCCGGCATCCTCGGGGAGAAAGACCCGGGAAATAAAGATTATTACCAGACTAACGCCCAAAAAGCAGTTGACCAGACGGCTAAAGTAGCCCGGGAAATGCAGGGCCGCCTGCAGGCGGCAGGTGCCGGTAAGGTTACAGTTCTCTGCTCTAACCAGCAGGAGGGTTTTGTCCGCTGGGCCGGTTTGCAGGTTGCCGGTACTTACGGCCGTCCCGAAGAACTAACACCGCAGCGGGTGCGAGAACTGGTGGACAAGGGCCGCCAGGCGGGAGTGAAGTTGATCATTGATAACCTTCAAAGCGGGCCGGAGGCCGGCGCGGGCATTGCTAAAGAGCTGGGAGTCCGCCGGGTTACCCTCTCCAATTTCCCCGGCGGCCTGCCCGGGACCGATAAATGGGAGCAGGCTGTGCAAAAGAACGTAGAATTGCTCCTGGCGGCCTTCCCCAAATAGGGGCAACAGGTCTATGGCAGCGGTGATTATTAGCATTAAAAACGCCGTCGTATCCTATCGTGAGGATGTGGCCCTGCGGGGCGTGTCCCTGGAAATCAGGGAGGGAGAATTAATAGGGGTCATCGGCCCCAATGGCGCCGGGAAAACGACGTTGCTGACGCTGATCAATGGTTTGGGGCACCTGCTCCGGGGGCAGGTTTGGGTTTTAGGCCGCGACATAACCCGCGGTTGCCCGGCAGACCTGCGGAGCAGGATCGGTTATGTGCCCCAGTTGCCGGCCATTGATCCCCGGATGCCGGTGACAGCCAGGGAGGTAGTTATGATGGGCCGCTACGGCCGTCTGGGGTTTTTCCGCCGGCCCGGCCCCCGTGACTGGCGCAGGGTTGACGACCTTTTGCAATGGGTGGGCATGGAACACCTGGCCGGGCGGCCCATCGGCCACCTTTCCGGCGGCGAACAGCAGCGGGTGGCCATCGCCCGCGCCCTGGCCCAGGAACCAGAAATCCTGCTCCTGGATGAACCCACCGCATCCCTGGACCGGAAGGGGCAGCAGCAAATATTGGCCCTGGTCCAGCGTGTCCACAGGGAACGGCAATTAACTACTTTAATGGTCACCCATTCCCTGGCGGGGCTGGACGGCCTGTGCGACCGCCTGGTACTCATGAAAGAGGGTCGCATCTGGCAAACAGGAACGCCGGAGGCTCTCCTCCAGGAAAAGGTGCTGGAACTGCTTTTTTAAGGGTAAGGCGCGATCATATCCTGGCATAAGGGTTGGCGAGGAGTATAAAATGTCGATACTGAGCTACAGGTTTATGCAGGACGCCCTGCTGGCCGGGTTGCTGGCCGGTGCGGCCTGCTCCCTGATGGGGGTTTTTGTTGTCACCATGCACCTTTCCTTTATCGGCGTCTCCCTTGCCCACGCCGCCTTCGCCGGGGCCCTGTTTGCCGCCTGGCTGGGGTTTGCGCCCCTGGGGGGCGCCATCCTCTTTAGCCTCACAGGAGCGGCTGTCATCGGGCCCCTGGCCGACCGGGGGGAGTTTAACCTCGATACCCCCATTGGTATTCTTTTTTCTGTCACCATGGGGCTGGCTTTTCTCTTCATGGGTTTATTACCCGGCCCTAAAACCCAGGCTTTGGAACTTCTCTGGGGGAGCATCTTGACCGTCACCGGAAGCGATATCCGGCTTCTAGCAGTGATAGCTGCCGTAATTACCGGGCTAGCCGCTTTATTTTTTAAGGAGATCCAGGCGGTTGTTTTTCACCGCGAAATGGCCCGGGCGGTAGGTATACCGGCCGACTTTATCTTTTACAGCATTCTCTTTCTTACCGGGGTGACGGTAACAGCATCATTGCGTAGCATTGGCGGTTTATTGATCTTTAATTTGATCTTAAACCCGGCCGCTGCTGCTTACCAGCTCACCTATAGCTTAAAGAAGATGTTTTTTCTGGCAGCGTTTTTCGGTGTTATTTCCTGCTGGGCCGGATTAGGCATTTCTTATCTCCTTGACGTTCCCAGCGGTGCGACCATCGTCCTGGCCTCGGCCGTTATTTTTATCCTGGCAACTATTTTCTCCCCGAAGCGCAAAGTGAAGCAGTGGCAAGAAGGATGAATGATGATCAAGGTCGCAGCCTGAGGTAAACTGCAACAGGATGAGTCTTATGATGAAAATGAGATATTACAGGGGGAGCGATCGCGAGTGCTTACCCATCGGGAGTATTTTAACAGCAAGGCGGCTATCTGGGATAGCCTGGCTACACCGGAAGAGCGGGCTAAACTGGAAACAATTGTTAAAGGTTTGCACCTGGCACCGGGCGGCACGATATTAGATGTAGGTTGCGGTACGGGCATTCTCATTCCCTATTTACTGGCGGCCATAGGTCCCGCCGGCCGGGTGGTGGCCCTGGATATAGCTGAAACTATGCTTAAACAGGCGAAAAATAAAGGCTTCCCCGACAATGTAGAGTTTATTTGTGCCGACGTAATGGCGATTCCCTTTCCGGCGGCTACCTTTGACGAGGTTATCTGTAACTCCGCTTTTCCCCATTTCCCCCGAAAACTAGAGGCGCTCAAAGAGATGGCCCGGGTGACTAAACCGGGCGGGCGGGTGATTATCTGCCATCCGGCGGCCCGGGAAACCATAAATCATCTGCATTGTTCCATTGGGGGCGTTGTGGCCGGGGACCAGATCCCGCACCGTACGGAAATGGTAGCCTTGCTGGTAGTGGCGGGACTGGCAAATATCGAGGTTGACGGAGGAGCAGATCATTACCTGGCGCTGGGGGTTAAAGTATAACTGTAACTTGATTGCACTAAGCAGGAATTTTAGGATATATGGAGATTAGATAGAGAACCGGGAGATTGTTAAGCAATATGTGGAAAATATGGGCTTCCAGTTAGAAGAAGGTTCGGCTTAGAATTACCGCCCCCCGATGACCCTACTCTCCTGTAGGTTTTAGCTCTCTGAAAGTACTCCACAGGAAAAGGATTAAGCTCGCCAATATGGCGGAATTGGCAGCCTGCTTCAGCGAGATACCATCAAATATAGCAATATAATGGCAATATAATTGTTATGATTTTAAAATGGCCGGCCAAAGATAGCAGGGGCCGGCTTATGTATTGATGGCTTGACTTTGGTCTCCTTTTTTATGCGTGGAGATTTTTTTATGTAACCTTAAGGGGATAAAAGTGCACCTTTTATATAACCAAGTGGAATACAGGTTATGCAGGAGATTATGAACAGGTGCAGAATATCCATCAGTAATAAATGGCAGGGGGTGGAAAACCTCTTAGCAACCCTTATTTATCATTTATTTAACAACAACCGGAGGTGTTTAAATGAGCAGGATCCTTTCCCCCAAAAACTTTATGCTGCTAGCCGGGTTCGTTTTTGGTGCCATAGCAGCCTTCATGACTCGCCTTGGCAATCCGGCTAATATGGGCATATGTATCGCCTGTTTCTACCGGGATATTGCCGGCGCTTTGGGTTTACACCGGGCAGCGATAGTCCAGTATTTACGGCCGGAAATTATGGGGATCGCTTTCGGGGCCTTTTTGTCTGCCCTTTTTTACGGCGAGTTTCGCGCGCGCGGCGGCTCGGCGCCCTTGGTGCGGTTCTTTTTAGGCGTCTTTTTTATGATCGGAGCTTTAGTCTTTTTAGGATGCCCGGTAAGGGCTGTGTTACGCCTGGCCGGTGGCGATTTGAACGCCATCGCCGGCCTTGCCGGGGTAATAGCAGGGGCCTTACTTGGCATCTATTTTCTTAAAAACGGTTTTAACCTGGGCCGCTGGCAATCCACCTATCCTGCGGCCGGTTGGTTGATGCCGCTCTTCATGCTGGGTTTGCTTTTGCTGGCTATTGGCCGGCCTGCTTTTATTTTCTTCAGCAAGGAAGGCCCCGGCGCCAGTCACGCCCTGTTGGGAGTTTCCTTGGCGGCCGGGTTAATTATTGGTTTTTTAGCCCAGAGAACCAGGATGTGTTTTGTCGGCGGCTGGCGCGATCTTTTCCTGGTTAAGGACACCTATCTCTTTAGCGGCATAGCAGCTTTCTTTGTAGGGGCCCTAATTGTTAATGCTATCCTGGGCAATATTAAGATTGGTTTTATGGGCCAGCCCGTCGCCCATACCAATCAATTGTGGAGCTTCCTGGGGATGACCCTGGCGGGACTTACCGCTACCCTGCTGGGCGGCTGCCCCTTGCGGCAGACTGTTCTCGCCGGTGAAGGTGATACCGATGCCGGCGTGACTATCATAGGTATGCTGGTGGGGGCCGCCCTGGCCCATAATTTTCAACTCGCCTCCAGCCCCCAGGGCCCTGGGCCCTTCGGGCCCGCAGCCGTAATCATCGGGCTAATTTTTGCCGCCGGAGTCGGTTTCTTGATGCGGGAGAGTTTAGATTAACTTAAGTAAGCGGGGTATGCCGGATGGTCTTAGGCTGGCTGAAAAATAGAACGGTCAACCCACGGGTCGGAACTGCTGACGCCAGGGGTCTGGTGATTTTTACCACGGTGGCCGAGGCCATGCATGCCGAAAAGGTATTGCAAAAAGCCGGCCTAAACTGTCACCTGGTAGCGCCCCCGCCCGCTTTGCGCCGAGGCTGCGATCTGGCCCTGGAAATCAACCTGGTCGAGCAAACGGCCGTAGAACGGGCCCTTACCGGCAAGGTAGCCTTCGTGGGCATTTATCCCTCCAGGGGCGAAATAGAACCTCTGCAGATAGAAAAGGTAACCCCGTTTTCCGAATACGTTATGGTCAAGTCGGGCAATATGAAACTTGTTTTTGCTCAAAAGACCGGTTTGATAGTTAATATATCCGGCGGCGGTTGCCCGGATATCCCCTATCTCTACGCCAGGCTGGTAGGCACCCGCCTGGACAAGGCTCCCCGGCCCCGGGAGGCGGGCCGTACCCTGTGCGCCCTGATGCTCGACCGCGCCCTGGAAAAGGCTTTAGAAATTTGGAAGGAGGCAGCGTCTACGTGATGCTCATTGCCGGGACCGTCCCGGTAACCGACATGCCCCTGACCTTTGGCAGGGTGGAACAATTAGATAATAAAGGTGATACCTTGCGCGTCGACGGCCATTATTTGCCTTGTACCCAGGGGACAATGGCCATGGTAAGCGCGGCCCTGGCCACTACCCGTCACCTCGGGCTGGAACCGCCCCAGGTATTGCTGGCCGGCGATATTGGCACCGGAAAGGGAAGCAGGTTGGTTTACCAGTATCTGATAGATCATATAGAGGAACTGGCGCCCCGGGTCCTGGCTCTCCATTACTGTTTACCTATCGTTACCTTAATGCAAAGGCTTTCTGCCGTAGTAGAAAAATGCCGCCCCAAGCCACTGTTGATTGCCGATGCCGGTTCCATGTACGCGGCCAAGGCGGCCGGGGTAGCCTCCTATTTTGATATTTTCACCCCGGACCCCAGTGAAATTGCTTTCCTGGCCGACCCGGAGGCCATCCACCCGGCTTATATCAGCCGCCATTTATTTGAGGATGCTTTTAGCCGTATACCCGAACTAATTCAACGCGCTTATGCCTGCAGGGGAGCGGCCCGATGCCTCCTGATCAAAGGTGCTGTCGACTATATAGTAAAAGATGGAGTTATCGTTGAGAAAATTGCAGAACCAGATGTTCCCCAAATGGAATGCATCGGCGGCACGGGCGACACCATCACCGGTATGGTTGCTGCTTTTGCTTATGCCGAACTGGATCTGGACCAGGCGGCCAGCATCAGCGCTAAAGCCAACCGGGCGGCAGGCCAGAGGGCAAGCCCGACGCCAGCCACCCGGGTTGGCGAAATTATCGACCAGTTGCCCGAAGTTTTCCGGGAAAACCTCTGTAGGTGGAGCGGTATCTGCACCAGATAATTTTAGGTTTAAGATAAAGGGGGAAAAATTTCATGGTGGAAGTCGATGTGCGCGGGTTTTCCTGCCCCATACCTGTAGTAAAGACGAAAAAGGCTATGGAACAAAATCCCGGCCAACCACTGGCAGTCTTAACCGATAATGATACCTCCAAAGAAAACGTATCCCGGTTGGCAGAAAACCGGGGCTACCAGATTCGGGTGGAAAAGGTGGCTGGTGGCTACCGGCTAGTGTTGACCCCCAATAAAAGCTAAATGGGCTGCTATATGAAGCCCCCGGTTATATAGGTACTAGAGGTTATTTTTTACTGTTATGGGGGTTTACTAACTATTGCCAGCCGGCCTATCCTAGTAGCCCTCGGCCTTTTTTAGCCGAGTCACTGCTTGGAAGATCGTTTTTAGGGGAGAAAAGTAGGGGATTTGTGGCAGTACTATAAAATAAAGACTGTCGGCAGGAATTTGGTTTCTTACAGCGAATACTATTTATAAAGAACATATGCTAGGATATTATATCCTCCGAGCCATCTTTGCCTAAAGGGGTAACCTATGGCAGGGTGGCCTGGACCACCGGTCCACGGGGTATACCGGGAAACGGGTATGCCTTCCCAGGTTTTGAAAAGGAGGGGGTTGGCTGTAGCTAGAACTATGGCTTTTAGGCAAGCCCCGCCTCGTGGAGAGACGGGGTTTTTAGTTTTATGTTATAAAGAAAGGGGTTATGTTGAAATGCCACTTTTGGAGGGCATCAAGGAAAAATTTAGCCAACTGATAGAAGCCTGGCATCTAACTGGCGAGGAAGAGGTGCAGGTGGTTAGCGCCCGGCCCCTAACCCCTGAAGAGGCTATTGGCCGGCCGGAACGTCAAGATTTTCCTTTATTAAAGGGTAAAGAAGTGATGCTGCAGGCCACCTTTAAAGATGCTGTTGGGCAGGCGTTCACTGATATGCCGGGAAATTACCAGGGCACCGTAAAAGGAGTCCTGGCCCTGCCGTTACGTAACAACTACGAGCGGGCCATATTTATCGCCACCTTGAACGCCGTTATGCGGCATTTAAAGCTGGTAGACAAAACCATCCACTGCCGCGATCAAGAACCGGGCCGGTGCGCCGCCTCCCTGGTGGAATACGTCCGGGAGCGTTTCGGCAACCCCCGGATTGCCTTTATCTGCCTGCAGCCGGCTATGGTGGCCAGCCTGGCCGGTCATTTTCCTATCCGAGTAACCGACCTGGACCCGGATAATGTCGGGCAGCGCAAAGGCGGGGTTATGATAGAAGACGCCCGGCATACAGGAGAAATAATCGATTGGAGCGATTTGGTCCTGGCGACCGGTACGACAGCAGTAAATGACACCCTGGCGGCTATAGTGGGCCGGAAGCCGGTTGTCTTTTACGGGGTGACAATTGCTGGTATTGCCCACCTGGCTGGCTACGAGCAGTATTGTTTTTGCGGTCATTAATTGTAAAAAGATGGGAGCAACTAACAATGAAGGGATTAAAATCAACGGGGTTTTTATTAGGCCTGTTATTATTTGGCCTACTGGTACTGACCGGGTGCGGTAACGTTCCGGGGCAGCAAGGCCAGGCGGGACCGAAGAATAATCAGACGGAGAATATAGCTTCGCCATCCCTTTTAATTTATAGCGGCGCCGGCCTGAAAAAGCCAGTGGAAGAGATCGGCGCCGCTTTTCAGGCTAAAACCGGGTTCAAGGTTACCTATACCTTCGGCGGGGCGGCCCAGCTGAATAGCCAGATCCTGTTGAGTCAGCAAGGCGACCTTTACTTGCCGGGTGATATAGCGGAATTAAAGCCGGTTAAAGAAAAGAACCTGGTAGCATGGGAAAAGAATGTTGTTTATCACATCCCCGTCCTTGCTGTTCCAAAAGGGAATCCGGCCGGCATTCATAAATTAGCCGATCTGGGACGGCCGGGAGTGAAGGTAGCTTTGGGCGATCCCCAGGCCAATCCCATCGGCAAGCTGGCCGACCAGCTCCTGCAAAAGTATGGCCTCCTGGAGACTGTCAATAAAAATGTGGTGGTCAGGACGCCGACGGCAAACGAGCTGGTGGTCTATTTAAGCACCAAGCAAACTGATGCCGCCGTGATTTGGGAAGAAAATTACCAGGGGGCAAAAGATAAGCTTGAGCTGATCTCAGTGCCTGAACTAAAGGATTACGTCAAAACGGTGCCGGTGGCAGTTTTGAACTGTTCTAAGGAAAAAGAGCTGGCTCGGCAACTGGCCGAATTTTTTACCTCGCCGGCGGCCTACCAGGTCTGGCAAAAATGGGGTTACAAGCCGGTTGCCCGGTAGAGGGGAGGAGGTAAAACTTGGGTTCGAGGCTTTTTAAAACCTTTAACGTACTGGTAACATTCCTGGTACTGCTCTTTGTTGTAACGGCCGTCACTACCGTGCTGGTAAGGGGTCTTCCTTACATTCCTACCTCCCTGAAGGCACCGGAATTGATTTTTGCCATCAAGCTCAGCCTGATAACCTCGATCGTCTCAACAGCTGCCTGCCTGCTGACAGCTATGCCGGTGGCTTATACGCTGGCCCGTTACAACCTGCCGGGCCAGGGTGTGGCAGCCAACCTTCTCCGCATCCCGTTAACCTTGCCGCCCGTTGTTTCCGGCGTTTGCTTGCTCCTGCTTTTTGGCACGACAACCTTTGGCGCAACCCTAGCCAGGATGGGCTTGCGTTTCGTGTTTACCGTACCCGGGATCATCCTGGCCCAGTTCTTCGTCAATCTTCCCTTCCTGATTACCGTCCTGAAAGCGGCCATTGAGTCCGTGGATATCCGCCTGGAATACGTGGCCCGGACCCTAGGTTGTACACCGGCCCGGGCCTTCCGGAAAGTGACTTTACCGTTAATACGAAACAATATCCTTGCCGGCCTGGTTCTGACCTGGGGGAAGGCCCTAGGGGAATTTGGCGCCGTCCTCATGCTGGCCGGGGCCACCAGGTTTAAAACGGAAACCCTGCCCATCTCCCTTTACTTAAATATGGCTACCGGCGATATGGAGGCCCTGATGGCCTCGGCGGCCATCCTGATAATGATTGCCGTGCTTTCCCTGGCCGTTTTTGAACGTGCGGGAGTAAAGCCGTACGAGCGGGTGCCGGGTCTGTGAGGGAAGGATTGCCGGCGCCCTCGCTGCGGCTATCCCGGATTAGTAAAAAGATGGGCGAGTTTCAACTTCGAGATATCTCCCTGGAGATTTCCACAGGGGAGTATTTCGTTATCCTGGGGCCCACGGGTGCCGGCAAAACTATTCTTCTGGAGGTTATTGCCGGTATGCACGCGCCGGATGCCGGCGGGATATGGCTGGGGGAAGAGAATATTACCGCCTGGCCGCCGGAAAAGAGATGTTTCGGTTTTGTTTACCAGGATTATGCCTTATTCCCCCACTTAAACGCCAGGGAAAACATTGTCTTCGGGCTCAAAAATAAAAAACTCCCTCCGGGCGAGATAAACAGGGAATTAGAAGCCGTAGTGTCCTTGCTCGGTATTGACCACCTTCTCCGGCGTCTTCCCCATACCTTAAGCGGCGGCGAACAGCAGCGGGTGGCCTTGGCCCGGGCGCTCATAATGCGTCCCGGAGTTCTTTTGCTGGATGAACCCTTAGCGGCCTTGGACCCTCGTACAAAAGAAGCGCTTCAGCAGGAGCTGAAGCGCCTGCACCGGCTTATCGGCACCCTGATTATTCATGTAACCCATGATTTTGAAGAAGCCTTATACCTGGGCGACCGCGTCGGGGTCATGATGGGAGGTGGCTTGCTCCAGGTGGGTTCGCCGGAGGAGATCTTTACCCGGCCGCGGACGGCGGCGGTAGCCCGCTTTATCGGGGCGGAAAATATTTATCCCAGCGAGATTATCCTGCACGGCGGCCGGAAATGCGTCTCCCTGGGAGGGGTGCTGCTGCAGGTAGAGACGGATTTAACTGGCCGGATAGGTTTTTCCGTCAGACCGGAGCATATACTGGTGAGCAATTTGCCGCAGCCAGGAAACTGCCTGCCGGGAAAGGTGCTTGCGGTTTACCCCCGAGGTTTATTGGCCAGGGTAATAATCGATGCCGGCGAAAGGCTCGTCGCCCAGGTTGTTACCAGGGGAGATAGAGGGTTTTCCTTAGCGCCGGGCAGCACAGTTTACTGCTCCATCCCACCGGCCGCCATTAATGTTTTTCCGCCAGTTGAAAAAAGCTGAGCAAGGATGTAAGAGTTTCAATTTCCCAATCTCACTGGCCATGATATAATACATAGTGGATAAGCGTATGGCTGCTGGACTATTTAGCGGTGCTAGATGGGGTTTAAGGTTGAGGAATTGTCAGCCAGGATAAAATGGAGCAAGGGGAGAGATTTAGTTCCTTATGGACGATAGTCGTGAAGAGATAGTAAAACGCTTGCAGATTGTCCAGGGGCATGTGGCCGGACTGGTGCGCATGGTAGAGAGGGGAGAAGCTTGTCCTACCGTATTGCACCAACTCGCAGCCATTCGCTCGGCTGTGTATAAAATTACGGAAATGGTACTAGTAATTTACGCGGATGATTGCCTGGATAAGCTTCCCCAAGAAAAAGAAGGCACTGGTTCCAGTGCTCGGGAACTGGTTAAACTTTTATGCCAGTTTTTAAAGTAGGTCCGTTCTTAGAACGGTTTTCTAGACAGGGGAAAGAGGGGAAAGGCCTGGAAGCAGTAATCAGGTCTTTTTTATTTTTCAATGATGATAATGATGGTAAAAGGCAATAAAGAACACTTGACAAAAACTTGCGATAGTGGGTAGAATAGAATTAGCTAATGACCCCTCCCCGGGGGGTGGGGGAGTCTCGCTTACCGAAGGGGGCTCCTGTTGTATTTAAGTTCAAAAACCCACAAATTACATGGAAAGGGGCGGCTGGTTTGAAGGGTACGGATGTACTAGTTATCGGCGGGAGTGCGGCGGGCCTTACGGCAGCTATTACTGCTAAAAGGTATTTTAAGGATAAAAAGGTAACTGTGGTACGTAAAGAAGAAAAGGTTTTGGTACCCTGCGGCATCCCTTACATTTTCGGAACTGTGGGGAGCCCCGATAAGAACCTCATCCCGGACGCCACGCTGGTTAATAACGGCATAGAACTGCTGCTCGATGAAGTTATAGAGATTGATCGCCAAAGCAAGGCTGTTTCTACGGTGAAATCTGGTAGCATTATCTATGACAAACTCGTCTTGGCTACCGGATCGTCTCCTGTTGTTCCACCGGTAAAAGGGGCTGACCTGGAAGGCGTTTTCGTCGTCAAAAAAGACGTAGCCTATCTTGAGAATCTCAAAAGTGCCCTGGATAAAGCGAAAAATCTGGTTATCGTCGGCGGCGGGTTTATAGGGGTTGAGTTTGCCGATGAATGCCGGAAAGGGCGCGAAGTGAATGTTACCATTGTTGAACTTTTACCCCATTGCCTGGCCCTGGCCTTTGATGATGAGATCTGCTCCCTGGCGGAGGACAAGCTCCGCTCTCAGGGGCTAAACATTATCACCGGGACTAAAGTAGAAGAATTTCTGGGTAACGGCAGAGTGGAAAAAGTAAGGCTTTCTAATGGCGAAATCTTACCTGCTGACGTTGTTATCTTTGGCATTGGCGTGGCGCCCAATATTGAACTGGCCCAAAAGGCAGGCTTGAAAGTTGACAATCGTTTCGGTATATGGGTTGATGATTATATGCGCACCAGTGACGCCAGTATCTTCGCTATTGGCGATTGCGCCGAAAAAAGCTCGTTTTTCGGTCACGGACCGTCGCTTATTAAACTGGCGTCCGTAGCCACTCATGAAGCCCGGGTGGCCGGCGCCAACTTATTTGGTCTTAGGCGAGCGAGAGGTGCAGCAGTGGGAGTATTTTCAACGATTGTCGGCGACCTGGCCCTGGGATCGGTAGGACTGACGGAAAGGGCGGCCCGGGAAGCTGGTATCGAGGTCGTAACAGGTAACGCGAAGGCGCCGGACAGACATCCGGGTAGTATGCCGGGGGCCAGAGAGTTGGGCGTAAAATTAATTTTTACCAAAGATACCGGGGTTATTGTAGGCGGGCAGGCCTATGGCGGCGCTGCAGTGGGCGAGCTGACCAACCTGCTGGCGGCTGCCGTACAGCATAAGATGCAGGCCGACGAACTGGAAACCCTGCAGGTCGGGACCCACCCGGCCCTTACCGCTTCACCTATCGCCTATCAGGTGACCAATGCCGCCGAAGATGCCGTGCTTAAATTAAGAAACTAATTACCATCCTAGCCAGCTGTCTTAAATAAGGAGGTAATTCTTTCGTCGTGAGCCCCTCTTATATAATATATAAGAGGGGCTTTTTGCATTGTTATATTGACGTATGTTCTTTATGGCTTTATACTAGAGGTAGGCGGAGGTGATTAGCAAATGCCGGAATTTGAATTCAGATGCAGCGAGTGCGGGGCTATAAGTACTTTTACCAAGCGGGAGGATGCTGATAGCTGCCCTAACTGCGGCAGCACGAGATTAGTAAGGATATTCTCGGCACCGCATTTAGTAAAAAGCCGCCCCGAGGCCGGCGGGAAAACACTTTGTTGCGGGAGGGATTCCCGACCGGATAGCTGCCCGCCCGGCGGGTGCTGCCACGATTAGAAAGGCATATATAGTTTTAATGAACCAGCAGGAATTTGGGCATGCATGGCGAAAAAATAATAAGCAACCGAGAAGGTTGGCTGATGTAACCACGAAGGGTACTGAAACCCCACGGAGGGGTACCTAACGTGGTTATTTTATATTTCCAGAAGGAGTTGATAGAAATGAATTCCTTGCCAGAGGATTGGGAAAGGGCGGTGGCCTTTCATGGGCATACCTGCCCCGGTTTGGCTATCGGTTACCGGGTCGCTAAAATCGCCCTGCGGGAATTGACGAGCGACCGGGCTAGTGATGAAGAGCTGGTTGCTATTGTTGAAACCGACGCCTGCGGCGTCGATGCCATCCAGGTCCTGACCGGCTGCACCCTGGGTAAAGGCAATCTTATCTACCGGGATTATGGGAAGCACGTCTTTACCATTGGCAATAGGAAATCGGGTGCCGCTGTCAGGGTGGCCTTCAAAGATGGCGCCTGGCGGGAAGACGAAGAGTATAAGAACTTGCGGGCCAGGGTTTTTAGAGGCCAGGCAACCGTCGCCGAAAGGGAGGCCTATGGCCGCTGCCAGGAACAGCGGCGGCAACAAATCCTGACGGCGCCGGAAGGGGAATTATTTAAGGTGGAGCAGGTTGAGCTGGACCTGCCACCCCGGGCCCGCCTTTTTCATTCCGTAACCTGCGCTTATTGCGGTGAACCGGTGGCGGAAATACGGGCCAGGGTCAGGGAGGGCCGCCTGGCCTGCATCCCCTGTGCGGAGCAATACAGCCGCGGCTGGGGCGTTATATCACCTGCCTGATTCTTCTTTACGCGGGTGGCGAGGGATCAAGCACTAATCAGGAGGTAACAGCGGTGCCGCCCAGCGCGTTAAAGCGTTAACCCGGGGAATTAAATTTCCCCGATAAGAAAGGATGGAGAATTTCCCGGTGTGCCAGCGACGGGGGCAGGATGAATCTGAAAGTCTAACCCTACCGGCTGTAGACGACAACACCGGGTGGAGGAGGATGGCAATATTGAAGAAGTTATTTTACCTGTCTCTAACCCTGTTGCTGGTCTTACTTCTTTTGGCAGGTTGCGGGCCTAAAACCCTTGCGCCGGAAGCAGGGGTTCCTAAAACAAAGATAACCGACCTGGCCGGCCGAACGGTGGAGGTTCCCATCCCGGCCAAGAGGGTTGTAGCCATTGGCCCGGGCGCCTTAAGGCTGGTTTGTTATGTCAATGGTGCCGGCAAAGTGGTGGGCGTCGAAAACCTGGAAAAGCAAAAATCCGCCGCGCGGCCGTACATTTTAGCCCACCCCGAATTGCAAGATCAGCCTGTAATCGGCCAGGGCGGGCCCGACTCGACCCCGGACGCGGAAAAATTGATCAGCGTTCAACCCGACGTGATTTTTGTGGCCTACCTAGTGGACCGCTCCCGGGCCGATGAGCTCCAGGCCCGGACGAAAATCCCGGTAGTGGTGCTGAGTTACGGCCAGCTGGCCACTTTTGACGAGGATGTCTATGAATCGCTGCAGTTGATTGGCCGGATTACCGGCAACGAAGGGCGGGCCGGAGAAGTGGTCAAGTTTCTCAAAGACTGCCAGCAGGACTTAAAGGGGCGGACTAAAAATATCCCGACGGATAAGAAGCCCCGGGTTTACGTGGGCGCCCTGGGCATGAAGGGAGCCCACGGCATCGAGAGCACCCAGGCCGGGTATCCTCCTTTTAGCGCCGTCAACGCCCGGAACGTAGTCGACGAGACGGGTAAGACGGGCAGCGTCATGATCGACAAGGAAAAACTCTTAGCCTGGGACCCCGATATCATCTTTATCGACGAGGGCGGCTTAAACCTGGTACGGGAAGATTACCGGAAGAACCCTCAATTCTACCATTCCCTCACCGCCTGCCGCCAGGGCCGGGTTTACGGCCAGATACCCTACAACAACTACACTACCAACATCGATACCGCCCTGGCCGACGCCTATTACGCCGGCAAGGTAATCTTTCCTGAAAGTTTTAGGGACATCGATCCAGCGCAAAAAGCCGACGCCATCTACCAGTTCCTTTTAGGCCGGCCTTTATATGCCCAGGTAGCCGGGGCCTACGGTGGATTTAAGAAGCTGGACCTGCTTAAGCCTTAAAGATACTGACGGTTATGAAATTCCTGTGCCTCCCACGCTCCAGGGCAAGAGGCAAACAACCATGGCAGAACTTGCGAAGAGCCATTCATGGTGGCACGATGTCAAGGGAGACAGCATTATGCGCCAGGCTGTAATGGTCGATATAGCACAAAGCTACCAGAGATATACCCGCAGGAAAGTCTTGATCATTGCCCTTCTGACCCTGTTGAGCGTTTTACTTGGCGTTTACGCTATCAACGCCGGTTCAGCCGAGCTGACCCCGGGCCAGGTGCTGCTGACCCTCCTAGGCCAGGTAGAAGGCCGGTCCCAGGTGATTATTTGGCATATCCGGCTGCCCCGGGTGCTGGCGGCCTTAACCGCCGGGGCGGGCCTGGCCGTAGCCGGCTGCGTGATGCAAAACATCCTTCGCAACCCCCTGGCCTCGCCATTTACCCTGGGGGTTTCCCAGGGGGCGGCTTTCGGCGCCGCCGTGGCCATCCTGACCCTGGGGGCGGGCAGCACCAGCCGTACCGGCGCCGACGCGGTGCTCATCAACAATCCTTACCTGGTGACTTCCTTCGCCTTCCAGGGCGCCCTGGCGGCCACCCTGGTCATCCTTTTGCTATCCCGCTATAAAGGGGTATCGCCGGAAGCCATGGTCCTGGCCGGGGTGGCCCTGGGCTCCCTTTTTTCCGCCGGAACCATCATCCTGCAGTATTTTGCCAGTGACGTGCAGGTAGCGGCCATGGTCTTCTGGACCTTTGGTGATATCGGCAGAGCCTCCTGGCGCGACCTGGGGATCATGGCCGCGGTGACCGGTGCCGGCCTGCTCTACTTTATGGCTAACCGGTGGAATTACAACGCTCTGGACAGCGGCGCGGAAACGGCGAAGGGGTTAGGCGTCAGCGTGGCAAGGATCAGGTTGACGGGGATGTTCGTTGCCTCTTTAATCACCGCCGCCCTGGTTGCCTTCCTGGGCATCATCGGTTTTATCGGCCTGGTCGGCCCCCATCTGATGCGGCGGGTTATCGGCGACGACCACCGCTTTTTAATCCCGGCGGCCGGCGTCATGGGCGGGCTGTTGCTCCTGGCCGCCGATACCCTGGCCCGGACTGTTATGAAGCCGGTGGTACTGCCGGTGGGCGCTATTACCTCCTTTATGGGCGCCCCTCTCTTCCTCTATCTTCTCTCCAGGGGGGACAACCGGCGATGATCCTGGCCATAGACGGGGTGGAATTCAGCTATAACAGTCACGCTGTTTTGCAGGACATAGAATTTACCCTCGCCCGGGGCGAGTTTCTGGCCATCCTGGGCAACAACGGCGCCGGCAAATCCACCCTCCTCAAATGCCTGAATAAGATCCTGAAACCCCGGCGGGGGACGATCCTGATTGCCGGAGAGAACATCTTGAAGCTCAACCAGTTAGAAGTGGCCCGCCGGATAGGATACGTGGCCCAGCGGTACGAAAGCGGCCGGGTTACCGTCTTTGACGCCGTGCTTTTAGGCCGCAAACCCCATATTAAATGGGATGTCACCCCTGCGGATTTGGAAATTGTATACCGTATTTTACATCTTTTGGGTCTAGAGGAATTTTCTTTACGCTATCTTGATGAACTGAGCGGTGGGGAGCAGCAAAAGGTGATTATCGCCCGGGCCCTGGCCCAGGAACCGGGGGTTCTGCTCCTGGATGAACCCACCAGCAACCTGGACTTAAAAAACCAGTTGGAGGTTTTACGCACTGTCCAAAACGCCGTCAGGGAACAAAACCTGGCGGCCGTGGTGGTCATGCACGACATCAACCTGGCCTTACGTTTCGCCGATAAGTTTTTGCTCTTGAAAAACAGCACTATCTTCGCCTGCGGGGGGCTGGAGGTCATGACGCCGGCGAACCTGGCCGCTGTTTACGGTGTACCGGTCGTCGTGGCCAGAATGCAAGGTGTCCCGGTGGTTGTGCCGCTGTAAAAAAATTAATTCTGTCTGGCAATCAAAAGGATGCAATCTTAGATGTTCTTGAGTGTTAAGGATACTAAAAGTGGCGCTGTGCTAGCGCCACTTTTTTAGCGGGCAGGTTTTCTGCGGATTGGCCAGGTTTCGTCAGGCCAGGACCAGCTCGGCGAAAGGTGTTTGCTGCTGGATGGCGGTTGCCAGGTAGTCCATGGTTTCCCGCACCCGGACCTGGGGTTGGCCCTGAACCAGGGCTCCCAGGGTTATCCCGTTTTCCCGGCCATAAGCCACCCGGACCGTCAGGTCACCGGTCACTACAGTGGAGATAGAAGCAAATGGCGGCTCCACCATCCTGGCCTCCAGGGCCAGGTCTTTCACCAGGCCCACGGCACCCAGGGCCAGGTCCCCGATGGCGACGGCGAACCTGGCGACAGCGTTCTCCCAGCGGCGCTGGAGGGTAAAGAGGTTGGCGGCAGCCACCCGCGCTTCCTGGCCGGCCATGCGGGCCTGCCGGGGAAGGGGAACACCTGGAACTGCCAGGGAACGGGGAGCGGCGCAGTCACCGGCAGCAAAGATGGCGGCATCACTGGTCCGCAGATAGTCATCCACCAGGATACCGGCCTGGGCGTCCATTTCCAGGCCAGCCTGCCGGGCTAAATCGGTACGGGGTAGAGCACCGTTAGCCAGGATAACAACATCAGCGGGTAAAGTCAGGCCGTTGCTGAGCTTTACCTGTTCCACCCTGTCACGTCCCAGAAATTCGGCCACGCCGGCAGCGGTGATAATCTCCACGCCCTGCTGGCGAAGTTTTTCTTCTGCCAGCTCGCAAAACTCATGGTTGAAGACCCGGGCCAGGCAACGTGGTAGCAGCTCCACCAGGGTAATACGCTGTTGGGGCCTGGCGCTACAGGCTAGGGCCATTTCAACGCCGTTGAGGCCTCCACCGACAATGACCAGGTTTCTGGCCTCGGCTAGGCGCTGCTGCATTTCTTTAAGGTGGGGCAATTCTTTTTTAAGGACAAAAATACCCGGCAGGTGGGCCCCTTTAAGGGGAAGGGGGGACGGAGAGGAACCGGTTGCCAGGATCATTTTTTCATAGCTTATTTCTTCCCCGCAGGCTGTTGTGACGCACTGGTTCCGGCGGTCAATGGCTACCACGCCATCGATTACCAGATTAACACTCGCCTGATGGAGCCACGCGTCGCTTAAGACATATCTATCCAGCGTTCCGGCGGCACTGGCGTAAGCCAGGCCCCAGGGGATCAGCGCCCGGACCTCTCTGCGCACCAGGGTAACCTTTTTATCATAGTAATATCGTCGGGCGGCCAGGGCCGCCGTATGGCCGGCAATACCCCCACCGACAACCAGGATATCCGTACGTTGCATACCAGTACACCCCTTTCTGCTTTTTAAAAAGCCTTAAAGTCGCCCATCCAGTTTACAGATTCTTCACTAGGGTTTTCCTCTCACCCTGGATCTTGTTAACGTGGTCTGGGAGGGTGGCAAAAGTTAAAGGAGGTTTGCTGCCGTCTTACCCTCCATCTTTGTTAACCCCCGGCGGCCACAGGCGTAGCCGGGGCGGTGATTTATACGTTAACCCTGAACGCAGAAGAACCAATAGAAGATAAGAAATTATGCTGTATGGTGGCAATTCTGGGGCTCGTATTGAATCCCGGTTTTTACAAAGCTTTCCCTGCCGGGCAGATGATCGGTATCCGTCCCTGGTCGGGGATAGGGGGAGGGAGGCGTAAAATCTTGATCATGCCGGCGTCAAAACCGATTTCGTCCAGTATCTGCCGGGCCCGGCGCCAGGCCTGCTCCTGGCACGGCATGGGGTCGGGGTGAGAGGGCTTGCTACCATAGTTCCGGGCCGGCCGGAAGTGGCACTGGCCCTCGACACAGCCCGTCAATACGATTTGCCTGGCCCCGGCCTCGACAGCCTGCAGTACCTCCAGAGTACCGATCCGGCTTAAACAGGGTACCTGCAATACGGAGACGTCATCTTGGCAGTCAATCCCGGCGGCATTTTCAAAGTTGGCATAAGCGCAGTAACTACAGGTGAAGATAACGGTACCCGCCTCCTCAGGCGTCCTGTTTAGGGTTTGGAGTGCGGCAGCTACTTCGGCCTGGCTATAGCTCGCCAGGGTAATGGCCCCGGCTGGGCAGGCGACTACGCAGGCACCGCAGCCCTGGCAGAGGAGGGGGTCGATATGGGAACGGTGATCCTTGATGGCCGGGGCGCCGTGGGGGCATACGCGCACGCAGGTGAGGCAGGCGGCGCAGGCGCCTTCGACCCTGGCGACCGGGTGGGTAACTGTGTAGCTCTCCCGGGCCAGGATGGCCGCCTTGCCGGCTGCGGCCCGGGCCGAGGCTATGGTTTCCTCCAGGTTCTTGGGCCCTGCCGCCAGGCCGCAGGTCAAGACGCCGGGTACCGGCGTTTCCACGGGTTTTAATTTGGGGTTGCTGGTGGCAAAAAAGCCATGATCATCCAGGGGCACCTGGAACAGGGAGGCCAGCTGCGCAGTGTCCGCCCGTGGTTCCATGCCGGTGGCCAAGACCAGCAGGTCGGCGTTTATAATAACTTCCTCACCAAGGATAGAATCATAGGCCCGTACCTGCACCTTGCGCCTGGTTCCCGTGCCTGCCGCGGTAGCAGTTACCCGAGGCGGGTTTTCCGGCTGGTAGCGCAGAAAGAGGACGCCTTGGGAACGGGCGGCCGTGTACCACTCTTCCTGAAGACCGTAGGTCATGATATCCCGGTTGAGGACGTAGATTTGGACCGCCGGGTTGATCTTCTTGAGTTCCAGGGCGTTTTTAATAGTCTCACTGCAACAGGTACGGCTGCAATAGGGGTGATCGGCATCGCGGGAATGGACACACTGGATGAATACCACCTGCTCCAGGCCGGCCAGCCTGGCGGGGTTTTTAAGCAGGTCTTCCAACTCCAATCCGGTCACTACAGCCGGGTGCTGGTCGTAAAGGTACTGCTGCGGCTTCTTTTCCCCGGCGCCTGTCGCCAGGATGGTAACGCCGTGGCCGATGATTTCCCTCCTTTCACCGGCAATCTCAATCTCCGTCCGGAAGCCGCCCGGGTGGCCGGCCGTGGTTATGATTTTAGCGTCGAGGTGGAGATGGATATAGGGGTGTTGCGTAAGGCGCCGGTCGAGCCCTTTCAGGTAGGCCTGTACATCGGCGCCGGTCAGGGTATGACCCAAACGACGGCCGTGGCCGCCCAGCCGTCTTTCTTTTTCTACCAGGTGTACCTCATAACCCAGGTCGCCCAGGGTAAGGGCGGCAACCATGCCGGCTATCCCGCCGCCGATTACCAGGGCGGCCGGTGTTAACGTGAGCTTTTCTTCTCCCTGCGAAGTAGCAACGTTTAAACTAGCTAGCGCCATGCGTACCAGGTCCCGGGCCTTTCGGGTGGCAAGTTCGGGATGGCTGGTGTAAAGCCGGACTGCATGATCCAGGAGGTTAACTACCTTATAAATAGACATCTCGGCAAGACCCGCCCGGACCAGGTATCCCCTGAGGACCGGTTCCAGGGCGCGGGCGCTACAAGCCGCCACTACCACGCGGTTCACCCCGGAGGCGGTAATAGCCCGTCGCAGTTCCGCATCGGCGTCCGGGCCGCAGAGGGATAACTTCTGTACCCTGGCTACGCCAGGCAGAGTACGGCAGTATTCCTCCAACTCATCTAAGTCCAGGCCGGCGGCCAGCTGGTCGCAGGTGCAGATAAATATACCTACCCGGATACTAGAGGTTGGAGGTGAGGGGTTGGATGTGGAAAGCTGGTAAGAACCGGCCAAAGCCAGTTCCCGATTAGAACCTAACGTACTGCCCTTTGCATCCTCTGTTGGTTTCCCTAGCGTGGTATAAAGGTTTGCCTTGGGAGACGATTCTTTGTCTTGCAGCCAGGCAGCACAGGTGGCGGCTGCCGCTGAACCCTGGGTGACGGCGTCGATAACATCGCAGGGGCCGTTGAAGGCGCCGGCGACGAAGATGCCGGGACGCGACGTAGAAGCCGGGACCAGGGCGGGCGTCAAACAGAAGCCGGCCGGGTCCAGTTCAATCCCCAGGGCGGCGGCCAGTTCCTGGGCGCCATCAGGAGGTCTTAAGCCCGTAGCCAGCACCGCCAGGTCAAACTCCTCCACCCTGGCCGGGCCGTCTTCCAGAGCGTAACGAATGGTAAGGCGAGGATTTGCCGGCGTCTGGATAATACTATGAATGCGGGAGCGGACCAGTTGCAGGCCATACTCCTGCCGCGCCCGGGACAAGTAATCCTCGTAAGCCTGGCCGTAAGTACGCAGGTCCATATAGAAAAGGGTTATTTCCGGCAGGGGTAGATTCTGGGCGGCTGCCGCTTCATAGAGCATCAAGGCTTCCTTGAGGGCATACATGCAGCAGACGGCCGAACAATAAGCCACCCCGTGGGCCGGGTCGCGGGAGCCGGCGCACTGGATAAAAGCCACCCGCTGCACCGGGGTGTTGTCTCCCGGGCGCTGCGGGTAGCCGCTGGCCGCCAGGCGCTGCTCCAGTTCCAGGCCGGTCACTACACCCGGGTAGCGCCCGTAACCATAGCGATCAGGGAGGCTGGGGGGCAGGAATTCTTCGTAGCCGGGGCAGAGGATAATTGCTGCAATTTTTAACTCTTCCTCCCGGCCCTCCCGGAAAAGGTGCAGGGTGAAACCTCCGGCCTCCCCCGTTAACTTTCGTACTTCAACGTCGGTAAGAAGGGTAATGTTATCCTCCCTGGCCTGCTTGATGAAATGTGGCGAACGGATGCAAAAGAAGCTGTCCGGCGGCGTTATAGCGCAGGCACTGCAATCATTCGTGGGAAACGTCTTGGGTAGGAGAGATAGTTTGCCCCCCGGCCGGATGGCGCGTTCCAAAAGGAACACCCGGTGGCCTAGGCGGGTTAGATCCAGGGCCGCCTGGACCCCGGCGATACCGGCTCCCAGCACTGCTACAGGCAATGTTGTGTTTAGCATTATGAAGCTGTCACTCCTTACCCTCGATAACTAAAGCATCAGCAACCAGTTCGACCAGATTCTTAATTTTAACCTTGAGATGGTAGTGAAGGCAGAGGTCGTTTAGCTGATCATAGCAGTTATGGCAGGGGGTGGCGACGATGGCGGCCCCGGTGCGTTGGATCTGCTCAACCTTAACTTGGCCTTTAGCCATCCTTTCCTGGCCGAATTCGCTTAAAGAGAGCATGCCGCCACCGCCGCCGCAGCAGTAATTGTTCTCGCGGTTGGGCGTCATTTCGACAAAATTGGCTACTGCTGCCCGCAGTACCCGGCGCGGCTCTTCAAAGATGCCCTCTTTCCGGCCCAGGTTGCAGGGGTCATGATAGGTTACCAGTTCGCTGTTGCGGGAAGGGTCCAGGTGGATGCGGCCGGAAGCCAGGTACTCATCCATCAGTTGGACTATACTGCGGACGGGGAAGGGTAGTTTATGTCCAAGCCATTGTTCCGGCCCCCAGCGGATGGAGCGGAAGGCGTGGCCGCACTCGGTCATGATCAGCTCCTGACATCCCAGGCGTTCAACTTCATCCGCCAGGCGTTGCACCAGGATACCCCCGGCTTTATCGTCGCCGGAAAAAAGGGCATAGTTGGTCGCGTCCCAGGACCGGCTGGAGAAGGTCCAGCTCTCGCCGGCAGCGTGGAATACTTTAGCCGCCGCCAGGATGCAAAGGGGGAAGAACTTCACTTCCCGCGGGTTGAGGACGTACATTACCCGGGCGCCTTTTTGGTCGACTGGTATCCTGGCTTCTGGGCCAAACTCCGCCTGGAGTTCTTCCTGCATCCAGTCCAGGGTGTCCAGGTAATCCTCCTGGCTGATGCCCATATTGTTGCCGGATTCGATAGCCAGGTCGACCACCTTTTGCAGGTTTTCCGGCACCCGGCCTTCTTCCGCCAGTTGGGTACGCAGGGCCCGGACCAGGTCGCCCATGTTCACACCCGCCGGACAATAAATGGTACAGCGGCCGCACATGGTGCAGAGCCAGAGCATATCCGCCCCTAAGACTTTATCCTCCATCCCCCACAAGAGCTGGCGGACAATCTTGCGGGGGTCGACGGGGGCGCCGATAGCACCGGTAGGGCAGCCGCCGCTACAGACGCCGCAGGAGAGGCAGGATTGTAAAGTGGCTTCTCCCAGGGCGCTAACTATTTTTTCTTGTAATTTTTGATAATAGGGCGACAGGGCAGGTACTTCCATGGGCAGCGAAACGGACATAAGAGGTTCCTCCTGTATGAGATAGATGTGATGGAGAGTGGGAAGTAATATTGTCAATCAACCATCACGACGGACGGCAATATTTGTTTTTTCTTTGCCAGCAGGGGCGCCCCTCCGGCGGTTCCACGGCCACGGGACCCCCACCCCGGCATTCTCCGTCCTGCCAGCAGGGGTAAAGGTTCAGGTGATTCGGGAGGGAGGTGAGGGTACAGGTCCGGTTATCCAGAAGACGTTTAATAAACATCAAGCGTTGCAGATCCAGTTCCGAGTAGCAACGGCGGCCGTTTTTGCGTTTGGGAACGACCAGGCCTCTTTCTTCCCAGCGTCGCAGGCGGCCGGGTGAAATATTTAAAACTTGGATAACCATACCGATGGGATACATTGGCCACCCTTCACTCCACTTAATATTGTTTTCACTTACATCATAATTCCTACACCATATGATGTCAATAAACATGTAAAAAATTTTACAAGAAACCTATATGATTCTATGAAGGCATGTTCTTAAGGAAAATCAGCAAAACCTTGATGTTCCATGACAGGATAACGTAAAATGATAACGTCAAATAAAAATCATGACGGACGTATTAGTAAGTTAAATACCTAGCCCCACAGGGTGGCACTAGCAAAAAATAAAAGCAGAAGCGATGGCCATTTAGTCCAGCACTAACTCAAAAGGCCATAATTGGCTATATGAAACCTTTAAACCTTTTTCAAGGCAGGCGATTTTCCGTGACGGAACAAATGTTATATCCTATCAGCGTTGTCGCCGATTTATTGGGCATCCAGCCGAGTACTTTGCGGGTCTGGGAGCGGCATAAGCTAATCCAGCCCGCCCGTAAAAATGGGCGTCGCCTATACTCCAACAATGACCTGAAGCGCTTACGCTTTATTCAAAAACTCATTGATAAAGGTTTCAATTTAAATTCCCTGAAACACTACCTGGCCTTTTATCCCTGCTGGCTTTACGAGGATTGCCCGGCCTGTTCCCATAAAACCGAGCGTATCGGCTGCGCCAAGCCCTGCTGGAAGGAAGAGGGGACTTACTGCCAGATCTCCTTTGACGATCCCTCCCTTTGTTACAAATGCCCCTACAGGGAGGGGGAAAAAAATAAGCTTCACCGGCGAATATCTGTAAGGCTCGATAACATACCCGTCGGCTATGTTCACTACTCACTACTATCAGTCAAATTATAACAAAAAGGAATATGAAATATAAAGGATATTCCCGGTTCGTCGCGAACATCTAATTATTTGGGAGAGGCTACCCCCGGTAGGCCGTTTATTATCACCAGCCATAGAGCGGGAATGCCTCGTATATCTAATATGCAAAGGAGTTGATCCCCTTGAGCGACGCGTACCGGGAAATGTGGCGGGAACTGGATATGGATTTGGAGAAACACGATATTTTCCTGGGAGCCCTGCCGGCGGCCTTTAGTGAGGTTTTCCTGCAGCAGGAGAATCGGCCGGCTGGGATGGCCTATTTCGATAATACCCTCGCCGAGGCCCACGGCGGCCGCATCCAGGAAATCATGGCCGGGAAAAAGGCTGGACGGCTGGTGGCCGGAACCTTCTGTGTCTTTGCACCGGAGGAGCTGGTCCTGGCCGTGGACGGTATCAGCATTGGCCTCTGCGGCGGCGCCCAGTTTACCGTTCCTACCGGGGAGCAGGTATTGCCCCGCAACCTGTGCCCGCTGATCAAATCGGCTATGGGCTTTAAGCTGGATCGTATCTGCCCATATTTCCAGGCCGTCGACTTTCTCATCGGCGAGACTACCTGCGACGGCAAAAAGAAGACCTGGGAAATCCTCAATGAGTATGTACCGACCTATGTTATGGAGCTACCCCAGAAAAAAGGTGCGGCTGACCTGGCCCTCTGGGAAGGAGAGATTAACCGCCTTAAGGAAGAGATCGAGCGTCGCTCCGGCCAGGAAATCACCGCGGCCAGGTTAGCGGTCGGGATTAAAAAGGCCAACGCCCGCCGGGCTGCCCTGGCGCGTCTCTACCGGGCCCGCCAGGCCGATCCAGCCCCTATCAGCGGAAAGGACGCCCTGCTTATCTCCCAGTTAGCTTTTTTTGACGACCCGGATCGCTTTACCGCCCAAGTAAATGCCCTCTGTGACGAGCTGGAGGAACATATTGCCAGGGGTGAGGGTATTGCCAGGAAAGGGGCGCCGCGCCTTCTGGTCACCGGTACGCCCATGGCCTTGCCTTACTGGAAGCTGCACCACCTGGTCGAGACGGCCGGAGCGGTGATCGTCGGCGAAGAAACCTGCACCGGAACCCGGTATTTCGCCGGCCCGGTGGCGGAAGATGGCCAGTCCGTAGAGGCACAGGTGCAAAACCTGGCCCGGCGGCTGACAGCCATCAACTGCGCCTGCTTCACGCCCAACAAAGATCGGGTGGAGGATATCCTGCGCCTGGCAAGGGAAGCCAGGGCCGACGGGGTGATCTATTTCTCCCTCCAGTTCTGCCAGCCCTTTGGCGTTGAAGGCCGGCTGGTGGAAAAGGCCCTCCAGGAAGCGGGTGTGCCGGTACTGCGCCTGGAAAGCGACTACAGCGAAGAAGACGCGGCCCAGCTCAAGACCCGGCTGGAAGCTTTCCTGGAGATGATCACAGCGTAAATGCCAGCAGCGCCGGGAGACGTTGCCACCTGTTGCAGGCAGCGTCATCCCGGCTTCTCCTATGAAGCGCCATCTTAAATATAGGTCCGGGCCGTTAATGCGGCCTATTCCTTGCCCCTGAGCAAGGTGAGGGCGAGGTTCCGTCTCCAGGGCGCTTTTAAAATTGTTCTACCCACACAAGCCAGCTAAGTACCAACCTTTTTGGTAGGATAAATTCAGGCGCAGATAAAAGGGGTGCCAGGTTATGTTAGTAGCAGGCATTGATGTTGGTTCTACTTCGGCGAAAGCCGTACTTTACGATGGCGAGGTTAAAGGTTATACCATCCGACCCACCGGCTGGAGCCCCAGACAGGCGGGGGAGGAAGTACTGGCTGCGGCCCTGGAGCAGATGGACTTCAACCGCCAAGATGTGGCTTATATTATCGGTACCGGCTACGGACGAGTGGCCTTAAACTTTAGCGACCAGGCCGTCACGGAGATTACCTGCCAGGCGCGGGGGATTTATTACCTGATCGGCAGGCCCGGGACCATCATCGATATTGGCGGCCAGGATACCAAGGCGATAACTGTTAATGATCAGGGTAAAGTGGTCGATTTTGTGATGAACGACAAGTGCGCCGCCGGCACCGGCCGCTTCCTGGAAGTAATGGCCACGGCCCTGGGGATGGATGTGGGCGAACTGGGCCGCCTACACGATAGCTCCAGCCCGGTCAATATCAGCAGTATGTGCACCGTTTTTGCCGAATCCGAGGTCATCAGCCTCCTGGCGGCCGGAGCCGCCAGGGAAGAGATTGTCGCCGGCCTGCACCGGGCCGTAGCCCGCCGGGTAAAGTCCATGCTTAAAAATGGAGCTCTGGCGCCAGTGGTTTTTACCGGTGGCGGAGCGAAGAACGAGGGCCTACGCCGCGCCCTTGAGGCCGAGCTGGGGGTAGAGGTGATGGTGCCGGCGGAACCCCGGATTACCGGGGCCCTGGGGGCGGCTCTTATTGCCTGGGAGAGAAGCGGTGGCGCGGGCACGGGTACCTGTTGTTAGCTAAAACGCGATAATTGAAGCTCTCCGGGCTGGCTCCCTGGCCGGGCAGGGTATAGACCTGGAAGCTGGAACGAGTATTGGGGGCCAAAGCTTAGCGGGTACCCTGAACCTGGTTAGGAAGGTAATTCCTAACCGGTATTTTTTTAAATGCGATGTTGACTTATGACCAAAATGGTTTTATACTAATAATGAACATAGGACTGAAAGGAGGGAAGACAAATGCCACGAGGTGATCGGACTGGTCCTTGGGGATTGGGACCACGGAGCGGTCGTGGGGCCGGTTATTGCAACGGTTTCCCTGTACCAGGCTTTTTGAATCCAGCTGTTGGCTTCGGACTGGGCCGGGGCTTAGGTCTGGGTAGGGGCCGCGGTTGGGGTATAGGCCGCATGGTCGGCTATGGCGCTTTCCCACCGGCCGCCGGTTATGGCCCGCTGCCGCCAGCCGGCTGGTGGGGAGCACCCTATGCTGGTGCTGCGCCCTTTCCTGGCGCAGTTCCGCCCCAGGCCGGGGCGCCTGATGTGGAGGCCTTGAAGCAGCAGGCCGCCATACTGGAAAACCAGCTTAAGGCCATCAAGGAGCAATTGAAGACCCGGCGGCAGGATGACCGGGGTCAGGATGCTGCCGGACAGGAAGAAGAAGATCTGTAAGAAACAGGCCGCAAGCCGGGGCCGGGGTGCTTGACCCCGGTCTTTTTTTGGCTGAAAACGGGAAGATTAGCGGAGGGTAAGGATTCATCGGAGGGAACTGAACTGCTGCCTGGATAGGCTAGCGGTAGGAATTTCACTCTGCAAGGCGAAAGAGGATAATCAGGGGGGATTGGTTGGATGGCCGAATATTTTATTGACGCCCTGGGCGAGATGTGCCCGGTGCCCAATATTAAGATCCGGGAGAAGTTAAAGGATCTGGAGGTGGGCGATGCCATTGTCCTGGAAACCGATCATAGCTGTGCCTGCACGACCATTATTAATGAGATGCGCCGCAAAGGTTATAAAACTTCCGTTAAAGAAATCGACAACGGCATCTGGCAATTAACTGTACGGCGGGTGAAATAGGTAGCCGTTGGTCCGAAAGAGGTGGCCTTATTAACAGAAACCCCGGTTGGGGGAACGCAGGAAGTTAATAAAGGCTTTGCCCAGCCTGGACTGGACCCTTTCGCGGTTATAGGCCAGGATTATTTTTTGTTCCAGGGTCAGTTCCTCCAGTTCCAGGGCCAGCAGGGT
>NZ_JAXGFQ010000026.1:0-47115 GCF_051020825.1 Moorella naiadis (nom. illeg.) | reverse complement strand
TGGATCACTTTTACTTTATCATAAGTGGATCAGATTTACTTTGCCATAGTGGATCATTTTTGTATTGACAAACGCAGGAAGAAATTAAGATGGTTAATATAATTACCGCCAGGTTTAATCCTGGTATCAATTCCCCATAGTCCAATAAGGCACTGCTAACTCCAAAATAAAAAATATTATGGAGGTATTTCTTATGCGTAACGTATGGAAGTATTCTATCGCCGGGCAAGTTGTATTCGGGCCTGGTACCCTCAGTGAGCTACCAGGGTGTTTGCAGAAGTTAAAAGTGAACAAGCCCTTCATTGTTACGGATAAAAATATCGGCGGCTCAGCCATTGGCGCCAAAATAAAGGAAGTACTGGCGGGTCATAATTATGTTTTTTGGGATAATGGCATCCCCGAACCGACCACCAAAACTGCTCTGGCGGCAGCGGCAGAAGTAAAAGCTCATGGTTGTGATGCTACTATCGGCCTTGGCGGCGGCAGCTCTATCGATGTGGCTAAAGCGGCAGCCATCCTGACCACCTTTGGCGGTAATCCTGCTGATTACTATGACGAAAACAAAGTACCGGGTAAGACCATTCCCATTATTGCTATCCCCACTACTGCCGGAACCGGTTCGGAGGTTACCCCGGTATCGGTGCTGGAAGATGAAGAAAAAGAGCTCAAAGGCGGCATCACCGATAATAACATCCGGCCCTGGGTAGCCATAGTTGACCCTCTATTAACCATGAGCATGCCCCCGCGGGTAACGGCCGAAACAGGTATCGACGCCCTGGGTCACGCGGTAGAGTCTTACATTGCCGTCTCCAGCAAATACCTGCCACCGGATGTTGATTATATCTTTGGCGGTTCGACTGAATTGACTGAGACCCTGGCTGAAAAAGCAATCAGTTTGATTGCCAGTAACCTCCGTCTGGCTGTTTTCCAGGGACAGAACGAAACCGCCCGATATAACATGTCCCTAGCCAGTTTAACTGCCGGCATGGCTTTCGGTAATTCCGGGCTGGGCCTGGTCCATGCCTTCAGTTTCCCCCTGGCCAAACGCGTTCATGCTTCTCATGGGTGCTTAATCGGGCTCATGCTGCCCTACGTAGTAGCCTTTAATCTGACGGCCGCTGCCGCCAAGCTGAAGCGGATTGCGGAACTCTTCGGCGAGAATATGGCCGGCTTGTCTGATCTGGAGGCAGCCAGGAAAGGTGTAGAGGCTGTTAAAAAGCTCCAGGAGGACATTGGTATAGCCACCCACCTCCGGGAGATCGGTATTGAAGAGGAGCAACTGCCGGAGATAGCAACTGAAACCATCAAGATTGAACGCCTAGTCAGGGGTAATCCGCGGCGAGTAACCGAAGCCGATCTGGTTGAAATCCTCAAAGCAGCCTTTTAGTCCAGATTATAGGAGGGCATACAAGTGGGAGCAACAACCACCTTAACGAAAGAACAACTGAGCAAGATGTACCATGACATGTGGGTCATCCGTTTCTTTGAAGAAAACCTGCTCGATTTATACCAGAAGAACCTGGCCTATGGCGGCATGCACGTCAGCGTCGGGGAGGAAGCCATCGCTGTCGGCGCCTGCGCCAACTTGAACCGGGAGGACACCATCGTCACCAGCCACCGCGGTCACGGCCACTGCATCGCCAAAGGTGCGGACCTCAAAGGCATGATGGCCGAGTTACTGGCCCGTAAGAACGGCCTGTGCAAAGGCAAAGGCGGTTCCCAGCATATCGTCGACATGTCCGTAGGCGTCCTGGGCGCCCAGGGCATCGTCGGCGCCGGCTGCGCCATCGCCACCGGGGCCGCCTTATCCTTCAAACTCCGGGAGCAAAAAAATGTCTGCATCAACTTCTTCGGCGACGGGGCCACCAACACTGGCAGCTTTCACGAATCCCTCAACCTGGCCGCCCTGTACAACCTGCCGGTAGTCTTCATCTGCGAAAACAACGGCTACGCCGTCAGCACCTCCTTTGCCCGCTCCACCAAAATAGATAAGATTTCCGTACGCGCCGCCAGTTACGGTATGCCCGGGATGACTATCGACGGCAACAACATCTTTACCGTCTATGAGACAGTTAAAGAAGCAGTCGCACGCGCCCGCCAGGGCGACGGGCCGACCCTCATCGAAGCCGTCACCTACCGCTGGTACGGGCACTATGTCGGCGACCCCTGCACCTACCGGCCCAAAGGGGAACTAGAAAAGTGGCAGGAGAAAGACCCGATTATCTTCCTGGAAAAACACCTGATAGAGAATAATATCTGCAGCCCGGACGAAGTAGCCGGCCTAAAGGTCGAAGCCAAGCAGGCCATCGACGACGCCCTGGAATACGGGCTGGCCGGCCTCGAACCCGAGCCAGCCGATCTATTTACCGACGTCTACTACGAAAACTAAGCAGGAAGGGGTTACAATAGTCAATGCGCCAGATAACCATGGCGGAAGCCATAAACGAAGCCTTACGGGAAGAAATGCAGCACGACCCCCACATGTTCATCATCGGCGAAGAGATCGGACTACGCGGGGGCGCCTTCACCTGCACCCGGGGATTAATGGAAGAATTCCCCGGCCGGGTACTGGACACCCCCATCTCCGAATCGGCCATCGCCGGGGCGGCTTATGGTGGCGCCCTCTCCGGCACCAAGGCGGTAGCCGAATTCATGTTTTCCGATTTCAGCTTTATCGCCATGGACCAGATCATCAACTCCGCCGCCAAGAGCCGTTACATGTTCGGCGGCCAGGCCACCATCCCGGTAGTCTTCCGCATGTCCAGCGGTTCCGGCCGCCAGCAGGCGGCCCAGCACTCCCAGAGTCTAGAAGTCTTCTACGCCCACATTCCGGGCCTAAAAGTAGTTATGCCCGCCACCCCCTATGACGCCAAGGGGCTGCTGAAAGCAGCCATTAACGACCATAATCCCGTAGTCTTCCTGGAGCCTCGAATTCTTTATTTCAAAAAAGGCGAAGTGCCGGAAGAAGAATACAGCATCGCCCTGGGTAAGGGCGATATCAAACGCAGTGGGGACGACGTCACCGTCGTGGCCACCGGAGCTATGGTCGAACGTGCCCTGGCTGTAGCTGAAAAATTAGGCCGGGAAGGGATCAGCGTCGAAGTAATCGACCCCCGGACCATCAGGCCCCTGGACACCGAACTCATCGTAAACTCCGTCAAGAAAACCGGCCGCCTGGTAGTAGTGCACGAAGCCCCGAAAACCTACGGCATGGCCGGCGAGGTAATCACCCTGGTCATCGAACAGGCCTTTGATTACCTGAACGCACCCCCGCAACGGGTGGCGGGTCATGACGTACCCATCCCCTACAACCGCAACCTGGAGCGGCTGGCCATACCTTTAGAAGAAGACATTGAAGCCGCCGTGCGGCAATCCCTGAAGTAAAAAACTACAGGAGGCGCAAACAAGTTGGCAACCCTGGTACTCTTACCCAAACTGGGTGTAACCATGGAAGAAGGCAAGATCGTCAACTGGTGCAAGCAAGAAGGGGAAGAAGTAGCTGAGGGCGACATCCTCTTTGAAATCGAAACCGACAAAGTCACCATGGAAGTCGAGGCCAAAGAGAGCGGAATCCTGCGGAAGATCCTGGTGCCCGTAGACGAACTGGTGCCGGTGACCACCCCGGTAGCCATCATCGGCACGGCCGACGAAGACATCCGTGAGCTAACAGGGGATAAAGCCAGCCAGGAAACCATATCAACCCCCGCCGCCACGAGCTCGGCCCCGGCTCCAGCCCCCGCAGAAACAGGACCAGCAAAAGAAGCCGGAAATCAGCCCTTGCTGGCCACCCCGCGGGCGAAAAAAATGGCCCGGGAAAAAGGCGTCGACCTGAGGAAAGTCCAGGGAACAGGTGAAAACGGCCGCATTGTCGAAGAAGACCTCATCAAGTACCTGGAGACCACCACCGCAGTTGCTCCCTCAGGTGCCGGGGAAACCCGGACCCTGTTAGAAGGGATACGCCAGATAATTGCCGAACGGTTGTCCAGGAGTGCCCAGGAACGGCCCCACGTCTACTTTACGAAAGAAATCGACATGACAGCCTGCCTGAAGCTCAAAGAGGAATGGGATTACAAAGTAACCTTGACCGATTTCTTCGTCTATGCCGTAGGGCGGGCCCTGCAGGAGTACCCCCAGGTCAACGTCTCCCTGAACGAAAATGAAATAGTCCAGCACGCCGCAGCGAATATCGGTATCGCCGTCGATGCCGGCCGGGGCCTGATTGTCCCGGTAATCAAAGACGCCGGGCGAAAAACCCTGCAAGAGATATCCACCGCCCGGGCAGAACTGGTGCAACTAGCCCGGGAGGGGAAATTAACGGCCGAGCAGGTTGAAGGCGGCACCTTTACTATCAGCAACCTGGGCATGTACGGCGTCGACCAGTTTACGGCCATCATCAATCCCCCGGAGAGCGCCATCCTGGCTGTTGGTACGATTAAGAAGCAATTGGTGGTAAGTGCCGAAGGGGATATCAAGATCCGGCCCATTACCAAAGTTACGTTATCCGTAGACCATCGTTTGATTGACGGCGCCCTGGCAGCCAGGTTCCTGCAGGCCGTGGGTACAGTTATGGAGAACCCCTCTATTTAACTGTCTCAGATTCTAGTTTAAGGTCCCGGCAGGCTCCTTTTCCCCCATTTACTGGTGCTATCTGGTGGCCTGGACGCTTATCCTGAAAATAACGCCGTTTACCATTTTCATCTTTCTGTTGGTGCCACCGGGGCGGCATGGGCGTCTACTCTGAAAACAATACCATTAACCATTTCATCTTCATCCCTTGCGCTGGTGCCGCCCGGCGGCCTGGAGTTTGACTTCTATATTAAAACAAGGTTGAAAAGGCAGAAGGAGATCAAAAGTAATGGCTGAAGTGAATCTGGATAGGCTCATCGACGAAATGGCTGCGGCTGTCCACAGCGACCGCAATGCCCAAAACGCCCGCTTCTGGCGTCCCCAGCCCCCTTGGGCCCGGGGCAACTGGCGGGGGTTGCCGGCCCTGCAGATGGACGGTCAGGTACCCTTCATCGTCGAACCAGACATCTCCCTGTGGTCAGTTATCTTGGGCCTCGACATTGCTCGTTACTGGAGCGACCCTAGGGCCTACCTGGCCGGCCAGCTGCAGATCAACCTGCATAAATTTAAGGTCTTCCGTGATAACACCTACTTTACCGGCGAAGTAACCCCCTGGCCGGGGGTGGTCTTTGAGCTCAGCCTGTTCGGCATCCCCGTCGTCTGGCATGAAGACCGCGGCCCCTGGATTGCCAGCGAACCAGTACTCAAGGAATACGCAGACCTGGACAAACTTGAAATACCTGACTTCTACAAGAGCGGGCTAATGCCCCGGGTGCACGAATTCTATGCCCGTTTTAACGAACTGGTCAAAGACCGGTTGCCGGTCATCTTCCCGGACTGGGTTTTCGGTCCCTTTGGCGTAGCCATGCACCTGCGGGGGATGCAGAACCTGTTAATGGATACCATTCTGAACCCGGAATGGGTGCAGCGCTTACTACGCTTTATCATGGAAGCCCACAAGGATTGGAGTAAAGCCAGGGCCCGGTTTATCGGCCAGCCCATTACCAAAGCCAAATTATATAACGATGAAATCGATGGCAACGTTATCAGCCCGGAACTCTATCAGAGCGCCATTCTAGCTTACGAGCAAGAACTCAGCGCCTTTCATGATGGCATCGTCTACTTTCACAGCTGCGGTAATCTCACTAAACTCTTACCAGTAATCAAACAGATCCCCAACCTGGAGATGCTCCATGTCTCCCCGTGGACGGATGTAGAAAAGGCCCTGGAACTTTTCGCCCCGGAGGTAGCCTTTGACGTCTGCCTTGATCCCGTTGCCGATGTCATTGAGGCCAGCGAAGAGCAGATGCAAGGGAAACTGGCATACCTGGTCAATACTCTGCGGGGTAAGGCCGCCTTCAGCATCCGCGCCGACGCCTTTCAGGTAATGAACGACCACCCTCAGGAGGACTACCAGAAGGTCCGGCGCTGGTGCGAGATTGCCAGGAAAGTAACAGGTCAAGAATAAGAGCCCAAGCAATATGGGTTAGGGGGAAAATAGAATGTGCGAAGGCCTCTTAGACCTGGGACTGGCAGGACGAGTTGCAATTATTACCGGTGCCGGGCGTGGCGTCGGCCGTGCCCTGGCCAATGTTTTTGCCGCCGCCGGGGTTAAGGTAGCGGCCGTGGATATCGATGCCGCTGAACTCAATAACACCATATCCCAGTTGCCCAACAAGGATGTTCATCTGGGCCTGGTAAAGGATTTATCACGGGTTCAGGAATGTGAGGATGTTGTCAAGGTTACGGAAGGAACATATGGTCGCATAGATATCCTGGTTAACAACGCCGCCATCATTCTCCGGGTGTCTCTGGACGAAGTAGATGAGGACTCCTGGCAACGCATCCACGATGTTAACCTCAAGAGCCAGTTTTTTCTTTCCCGGGCTGCCGCCAGGGCAATGAAGAAAGCCCGATACGGCCGCATTATCAACTTCTCCTCTCAGGGTGCTCATACCGGCGGCTTTGATAACTCGCTTGTTTACAATACCTTTAAAGGCGCCGTTTTAACCCTTACCCGCGGCCTGGCCCGGCAGTACGCCGCCGATGGCATCTGCGTTAATGCCATCGCTCCAGGTCCGGTTAATACCAGAATGATGGCCAACCTCACCCCGGAGAGGTTACAGGAGTTTTTAAAGCAAGTCCCCCTGGGGCGTATGGCCGAGCCGGAAGAACTGGCTCTAGGCGCATTGTTCCTGGCCAGCAGGTGGGCCAGCTATATTACGGGAGCCGTCCTGGATGTGAACGGTGGTCTGGTAATGCATTAATCATTAATGTTGTGAGCTAAAAATAAAAATAACGTGCTCTACTATTTTTATCTTCTGCGATTGCGCCTGGCGGCAGGGAAGTCCAACATGGCCCGGTGCTATTGTGGCAGGATATAAAAGATTAGGGGTGGTAAAATGCTGGCAGGCAAGGTAGCCATTATTACCGGTGCCGCACGGGGAATTGGCCGAGAAATGGCAGCTAGGTTCGTAAACCAGGGCGCCAGGGTAGTTGTCGCCGATTTATATAACGCTGCTGAAACCGCCGGTGAGTTGAGTAATGAAACACAAACCCTGGGCTTAACCGTGGATGTGGCCAAAGTCCGGAGCATCAACGAGATGGTGGATATTACTATAAAAACCTTCGGCAAGGTGGATATCCTGGTCAATAACGCCGGTATTTGCCCGACTACGCCCCTGGGTGAGATTACTGAAGAAGAATGGGATAAAGTTTTAGCTGTTAACCTGAAAAGCGCCTTCTTCTGTACTCAGGCAGTGGCAGAGGTTATGAAAGGACAGCAATACGGCCGGATAATTAACATCTCTTCCTTTGCCGGCCGGGCCGGGGGGATAGCGCCGGGATGTCATTATTCCGCCTCCAAAGCCGGTATCATCGGTTTAACTAAAGCCCTGGCTCGCATTTTGGCGCCATACAACATTACGGTTAATGCCATAGCACCGGGCACCCTGGCAAGCGAAATGACTAAAAACTTCCCTGAGGCAAAAATGGAGGAAATCCTAGCGGGAATTCCTTTGCGTAAGCTTGGCCAACCGTGGTATATTGCGGAAATGGCCGTCTATCTCGCTTCCGAAGCCGCCGAATGGATAACCGGGACGACAATTGACATTAATGGCGGCATGTATATGGCTTAGGAAGCTTCGGTTGCCGCAAGTTTTTTGTTGAGAGGTTTATTGAGAGGTGATTATCTCTGTGGTTTGCAATCTTAAAGTACCATACGGAGATTCTGAATTGGGTTTTAGCATCCCTGAGGACAGGTTGAATGCGGTCCTGTCACCTTCTAAGGGTCAAGAGCTGCCCCTGACCGAAAAAGAGATCCAGCGTGCCTTAGAGAACCCCATCGCCTGCCCTGCTTTATCTAAGGTGGCCGCACCATCCAGCAGGGTGCTCCTCCTCTGTGACGACAACACCCGTCCGACGCCGGCCAATCTTATCGTTCCGGCTCTAATCAGAGAGCTGGCCAGCGGTGGCGTCCGCCGGGAAAATATCAAGATCCTAATGGCCCTGGGCACCCACCGGCCGATGACCCCTCAGGAGCTGCAAGGAAAATTGGGGGCTGATGTCGTTTCCGGGGTTGAAGTCATCAATCATGATTTTCGTAATCCAACCGCCCTCCATGATTTCGGCCTTACGGCCAACGGTACACCGGTAAAGATAAACCGGCTGGTGTTAGAAGCGGATATAGTCATTGGTATCGGCAGTATCGTGCCCCACCATATCCCCGGGTACAGCGGCGGGGCGAAAATCGTCCAGCCCGGGATCTGTGGCGAGGATACCACGGCGGCCACCCACTTGCTGAGCGTGCGGACCCGGCGTAACATGCTGGGCATTGTAGAAAATAAAGTGCGGGATGAGATGGAGGCTATCGCCGACCAAGCGGGGGTTAATTATATTTTCAACACGGTCCTGGATCCGCAAGGCCAGGTGGTGAAAGCTTTCTTTGGTGATATCCGCCAGGCCTTCCGCACCGGGGTTGCAACTAGCCGGCAGGTTTACGGTATCCCGGCGCCGGGGCACACGCCCATTGTCCTGGCCAGCTCCCATCCTTGCGACATTGAGTTCTGGCAGGCCCATAAGACCTTATACCCGTGCGATATGCTGGTAGAAGAAGGAGGGACGATTATTATCGTCACCCCCTGCCCGGAAGGGGTGGCCGTTACCCACCCGGAGATGCTGGAGTTCGCCGGCCAGGAACCGGAGGATATCGACGCCCAGATTGAGGAAGGCCGGATTAAGGATAAAGTAGCCGGTGCCCTGGCACTGGCCTGGGCCAAGGTGCGCCAGCATGCCGAGGTTTGCCTGGTTTCAGACGGAATAAGCGCTGCAGCGGCGGCCAGGTTAGGCTTTAAGCACGCCGCTACAGTAGAGGAAGCCCTGGATCTGGCCTGGGCGCACCTGGGTAAAGACGCTAAGGTTACGGTTCTCACCCATGGCGCCGATACATTGCCCCTGTTGCCCGGGGATAACTGAATGAAGTGGCCAGCTTCTGATAGTACGTGCTGGCCACTTTAGATTTAGGCGGATAAAACCTATTGGCAAGGAAAATATGGATGTCTTCAGTGTCCTACTGGCAGTTAACGTGGCGGATCTTAGCGCTCGGCTGGCCAGCCAAATATGCCGTGTGGATCCTTGACATCTATACTGTAATCACCAGCATACCCGCCCTGGCAGTCGACTATTACTGCGAGGTGAGGGGATAACATTGGCCTGCTTTGAGTTTCAAGGCAGGCCTGTTGTGTTTCTTTCCTGCTTGACATCTATGCCGTCATGCTGTATGCTGTAATTAGCGGGTGATAAGAATGGAGTACAAGTATCGTACCCAACTTTACCTGGATGAGGAACAGCATCAATTTTTAAAGGATCGTGCTGCCAGGTATAATATCAGCATGGCAGAGGTCGTGCGGCAATTGATAGCTAAAGAACAAAACAAGCAGGAAGAGATCGATCCTGAGGATCCTATTTTTCACCTGGGACAGACGAATGTTTCTACCGGGCGTAAGCGTAAAGATGGCTCGATAAATCATGATCATTATATTTACCGGCGCCATCACGGGGACAAGTGATATGCAGCAACAGCAGGTGGGAAAGAAAGAGCTTCTCTTCATCGATACTTCAGCCTGGATAGCCCTTTACGATCAGGACGATGCTTATCATATGGATGCGGTCAGGTTTTTTACCCCTGATAACCTCCTCATGAGAAGGCTGATCCCTGTAACTACGAACTTCATTTTTGCCGAAGTTTATACCTACTTTTGCCGGAACCATAGTATGGCTGTCACAATAGGGCAGTCATTAAAAGCGAGTAAAATCCTTAAACTCTTGCATGTAGAGGAAGCGGATGAAGCCAAAGCCTGGGAAATAGCGCAAAAGTATGCTGACAAGGATTTCAGCTATACAGATTGTACCAGCTTCGCTGTCATGCGGAGATTGAACTGCCGTAAGGCTTTTGCCTTTGACACGCACTTTAGCCAGATGGGTTTTGAGGTTTTACCCTAACTGCGAGCGTCAAGGCGTTATGAACCACTGGAAAAAACAGAAAGGAGTTGTAACAATGCGCTGGTTAGGTCATTCGAGTTTTTATCTAGAAAGCCCGGCGGGGGTGCGACTGGTTACCGACCCTTACGGGCCGCAGGTTTCGCCGGCGGCGCCGGTAGTTACCGCCGACGTAGTGACTGTTTCCCATGAACACTTTGATCATAACTACCTGGATAACATCAAAGGTGATCCCCAGGTCTGGCGGGGCCTGACCCCGGACGGCGCCGGCTGGGAACAGGTCGACCATACCTATAAGGATGTACACGCTTATACCGTGCCTACTTACCACGATGAGGTCTTGGGGTCCAAAAGGGGCAAAAACGCCGTCTTTATCCTGGAAATCGGCGCCCTGCGCCTGGTCCACCTGGGTGACCTGGGGCACTTACTCAGCGACGGCCAGGTGCAGAGCATTGGCCGGGTGGATGTGTTGATGATCCCCGTGGGCGGCTACTTCACCATCGATGCCAACCAGGCCTGGCAGGTGGTGGCGGCTTTAAAACCGCGGGTAGTCCTGCCCATGCACTACCTGGTACCAGGTATGCAGGGCTTCCCCATCGCCGGCGTCGACGAATTTACGGCCGGGCGGGCCAACGTACGCCGTTATGGGGAGGGGCAAATTGATCTAAGGCCGGAGAATTTACCCGCCGAAACCGAAGTTTGGGTCCTAGCCGCCAGCCAGCCGCGGATTTAATCTGGTAGAAGATATGGCTACTAAAACCCCACCGCCGAATCTGTTAATTCCCGGGCGGTGGGTGTTTTTATGCGTTATTGAAGGAGTTGTTTCCCTTATGAAGAGAAAAGAAGTGCAGTCTAACGGCTTATCTGCTACAAGCGACGTTCCTGTAGAAAATGACGATTCTTACCTTACAATAGCTCGGGAAGCCATAGCCGAAATAAAAATCGAGCGTTCCCTGTTTATCGGCCACGCGCGAGAGGTCGATAGCGAAGGGGCGGCCAGGGAGTTCATTACCCAGATCCAGGCCGAGCACCGCCAGGCCACCCACAACTGCTTCGCCTACCGCCTGGGGGCGGGCCGGCAGGAGATAACCTATTATAGCGACGCCGGCGAGCCCGCCGGTACGGCCGGCCGGCCCATCCTGGGGGCCATCACCAGCCTGTGCTTGACCAACGTGGCGGTAGTGGTGACCCGTTACTTCGGCGGCAAAAAGCTGGGGGTGCGGGGGCTCATCGAGGCTTACGGTCTGGTAGCCCGCCGCGTCCTGGAAGAAGCGGGAGCCGTCCGGCGGGTAATGACGCGAGAAATGGAGCTTACCTGCAGCTACGCCGACCTGGACCGGGTACTATACCTTATCAATACGTGCGGCGGCAAAGTGCTGGCAACAGATTATGGCGCCGAAGTAAGACTGAAGGCTGCAGTACCCCTCACTGCCCGGGAGGAACTGCAGAGTTGCTTATTGGGAGTATCGAGATGGAAGTAAAAGTGGCAGTGCAAGTTTGCCGCCCTTTCCAGCCAAAATATATTTAAGATCGTGGCGAGGGAAGGGTGGAAAATATGTCAGGGCATGGCGGGTGGCACTGTTATCTGGCGGAAAAATGGCCGCGGCTAACAGAACGCTGGTACCGATTCATTGATTTTCTAAGGCAGTCCGGTAGGACGACGATAGCCCGGTTCCAGTCAGCCTGGCAGGCCACTACCGAAGAGTTGCAGTACACCTGGCGGCACCTGACGCCCTTACGCCTGCCAAAGGCCTGGCAGGCCCGGGCCCTGTTGGGGCTGCTGGTATTTATCCTTGCGATCCCCGGCATCAGCTACTACCTGGCCCGGCCGTTGCCATCGCCCCCGCCTCCGGCGGCTAAACCCCTGCCGGCTAACTTCCGGACTGACGACACCAATCTCCTGGCCCGGCTGGTGGCAGCCGAGGCCCAGGATGAGCCCTACCCGGGCCAGGTAGCCGTCGTAGCCGTGGTTTTAAACCGCCTGCGCGATCCTAACTTTCCGAAAACAGTTGCCGGTATCATTTTCGAACCCTGGGCCTTTGAAAGCGTGGCCAACGGCCGCTATTGGCAGGTCCAGGTGCTGGCCCGGGACTACGCCGCCACCCATGACGCCATGAATGACTGGGACCCCAGCAACGGCGCCCTTTACTTTTTCAACCCGGCTAAGGCCACCAGCCCCTGGATCTGGACCCGGCCCCAGATAACCCAGATCGGCAACCACATCTTCACCCGTTAAGCAACCCGCTGCATAACTAATAGTCCAGGCCACAGCCTATTTCTTTCCCCGTAAACTTCGCCACAGGAAGTCCAGGGCGCTCTGGGTCGACTGCCACTTGATACTTTCGCGCTGGCCCAGAAAAAGCTCCCGCCGCACCTCCACCCTGCCTTGAAAATCTATCCCCAGGTAAACCAGTCCCACCGGCTTTTCCGGGCTGCCGCCGCCCGGCCCGGCGATGCCGGTGATGCCGATGCCGATGTCTGTACCCACGGCCCGGCGCACACCGCTGGCCATGGCAGCGGCCACCTCGGAGCTCACCGCCCCGTGGGCGGCCAGGACTTCCGGCTCCACCCCCAGGAACTTCACCTTGGCCTCGTTGCTGTAGGTTACCAGGCCGCCCAGGAAGTAGTCAGAACTACCGGGGATGTTCGTTACCCGGTGGGCCAGCAGGCCGCCGGTGCAGGATTCGGCCACGGCCAGGGTCAAGCGCCGGGCGGCCAGCATGGTGCCGGTCACACCCTCCAGGGTTTCATCGTCAATGCCAAAGATGTATTCCCCCAGGCGCTCCCTGATAGCCGCCTCCAGGGGCTGAATGAGTTGCCGGGCTGCCTCGGTATTGCCAGCCCGGGCCGTCAGGCGTAGCGTTACCTCGCCGGGTTTGGCCAGGGGCGCCACGGTGGGGTTATCGCCGTGGAGGAGGTCCTTGACGGCTTCCTCGACGGCGGATTCGCCCAGGCCACTAATCTTCAGCACCCGGGAGAAGATGACCTCCCGCCGGGCGCCGTAGGGTTTTAGCAAGGGTAACAGCCGGTCCGTTACCATGGGCTCAAACTCCCACGGCGGTCCGGGTAGCAGAGCATAGACCTTGCCCTCGTGTTCCAGGTAGACTCCGGCCGCCGTACCGTAGGGGTTATCCAGGGCCCGGGCCCCGGCCGGCAGCAGGGCCTGTTTAAAATTGTTGGCCGTCATGGAACGCCGGCGGGCCGTGAAGTAACGGGTAATATTTTCCCTGGCCGCCGGGTCTTCTACCAGGGACAGGTCCAGGGCCGCAGCCAGGGCTTCCCGGGAAAGGTCGTCTTCCGTCGGTCCCAGGCCGCCGCTGACGATAATCAGGTCCGCCCGCTGGCGGGCGGCAGCGATGGCTTCCCGGATGCGTTCCAGGTTATCGCCGACTACCACTTGACGGTAAAGGTTGATGCCGGCGGCGGCCAGCTCCCGGCCCAGGAAAGCGGCGTTGGTATTGATGATCTGGCCCAGAAGCATCTCCGTGCCGGTAAAGATGGCTTCAGCTTGCATGATAACGCACCTCCCCAAAATGAAAAGCGCCTTTCAGGTGGCGCTCAGTGGGCGGTTTCCGCTGCGGCTGTAGTAACGGCGGGCTCGTGGCCCCCGTGTTCTCCCCCTCCCAGGCTGTTGACGGCCGTCACCAGGAGACCCAGGACGAGCCAGCCGGCGATAAAGAGGATTAACTGCCATTTCTTCATTTGCGGCACCTTCCTTTCCTAACGGGAAGCTTTTAACGGAAGCCCGGCCGCACCGGGAGGCGAATAGCCAACCGGACCTGCCGGCGCCGCCGGCTATTTATTTCCAGTTGAAGCTCATATTTTCCCCATCAAGTATACCAGAGGCTTTTCCCGGTTGCAATGACTGCAAGGCGGTTATATAATGCTAATTGAGCAAAATCTTTGCACGGGGAGGGCTTTCCCTGGCCGGCACTGCTAACCGCCGGCCCGAACGACGGCGGGATAACCGTAGCCTGGCAGGAATAGACGCATTTCTTATCTTTTTCTCAGGTTGTCTTCATGTAAATTTCAACTTTGTATTTTATAATACCCTCAAAAGCAAGAGTAAAGGATTGGAGGTATGAAACATGTGGCTTCGAGCAGGACGAGCAAGGATTTCTGTACTGGCGGTCTTATTAGTCTTTCTGGCCGGGGTGGCGGTAACGGCAGGCTTCTATCATGTCACCGGTGCAGCAGCCGGGTCGCCGCAGGCTTACCAGAACGCCGTGGGCACAGCCCAGCCGGCCTCGGCCAGCATCCCGCCGGGCCTGGGGCCGGAGACCATTGCTGATATCGTTGAAAAAACCGGCCCGGCGGTGGTGCGTATCGATACGGTGACGGAGACCCCGGCCGCCAACACCCCCTTTAATGACCCCTTTTTCCGGCAGTTCTTCGGCGACCAGTTTAACAGCGGCCCCCAGGTCCAGCATGCCCTGGGTTCGGGTTTTATCATCTCCAGCGATGGTTATATCCTGACCAACCAGCACGTCGTTGACGGCGCTAAACAGGTCAAGGTGACCATCGTCGGTTTCGACAAACCCCTGAACGCCAAAGTTGTCGGTGCCGACAGCTCCCTGGATCTGGCGGTTGTAAAAGTGGATGCGGGCAAACCCCTGCCTTACCTGACCCTAGGTGATGCCAACCAGGTTCGGGTCGGCGACTGGGCCATCGCCATCGGCAACCCCGACGGCCTGGATCACACCGTCACAGTCGGCGTGATCAGCGCCAAGGGGCGGCCCATCGACGTCCAGAACCGCCACTATGAGAACCTGTTGCAGACGGACGCTTCCATTAACCCGGGCAACAGCGGCGGTCCCTTGTTGAACCTCAAGGGCGAAGTCATCGGCATTAACACCGCTGTCAACGCCGGCGCCCAGGGAATCGGTTTCGCCATCCCCAGCAGCACCGTGCAGCCGGTTCTGAAAGACCTGATGACCAAGGGAAAAATCACCAGGCCCTGGCTGGGGGTAGCCCTGCAGCAGGTAACACCTGACGTAGCCGACATCCTGGGCCTGCAGAGCCAGGAAGGCGCCATCGTCGCCCAGGTAGTGAACGGTAGCCCGGCGGCCCGGGCTGGCCTGCAGAAATACGACGTCATCCTCCAGATGGACGGCCAGCCGGTAAAGGATCCCAATGACCTGGTGGCCAAAGTTCAGGCCATGAAGGTCGGTCAGCAGGTGCAGCTCCAGGTCTTCCGCCGCGGCCAGACCTTGAATATCAATATCGTCTTGGCCGAAAAACCGACCCAATAGAGCTGGGTATGACAATTAGAAAGGTAGTTACGAGTTCCGGGAGTTGCTCACTCCCGGAATTTTTTTACCCTGGTTCCTGGCGTTTTTACTACGTACATAGAGGCGCCTCTTTTACCCGGGTAACCTGGCCGGCGACGTTAAAGTGCTTAAAAAACCTGATACCCTTGTCGTCAGGGAGCTTCAAGTTGTTGCCATTTATTTCCGCCACCGGGGTAATAGCAGGCGCAGGAAGGCCGGCGCTGGGGAAGGTAGCCTGAAGGGTAAGGGCCTCCGGGCCGGACCGGGTATTCCCACGGGCGAGGGCCGGCAAGCCGGGCGGGGAAGGGCTGCTTCCTCTAACTCCCGGCGCGCCAGGGAGCTGTGGTGACGGCCGTAGGCGAAGTAGATCACCAGGCCCAGGGCCACCCAGACGCCGAAACGAATCCAGGTCAGGCTGGGTAGGTTAAAAAAGAGGTACAGGGCAAAGGCCATGGCCAGCAGGGGCGTCCAGGGCATCAAGGGCACTTTAAAAGGCCGCTTCAGGTCCGGTTGGCGGCGCCTTAAAACAAGTACCCCCACCGAAACGGTAAAAAAGGCCGTCAGGGTGCCGACATTGGCCAGTTCCGCAATTATATCTACCGGTAAAAAGCCGCCCACCAGGGCCACAAAGGCGCCGACGATAATGGTCGTCAGCCAGGGAGTCTTAAAACGGGGGTGGACCTTCGTGAAGAGGGGCGGCAGCAGGCCGTCGCGACCCATGGCCATAAACACCCGGCTCTGGGCGAAGATGGTCACCAGCAGTACACTGGTCAGGCCGGCCAGGGCGCCGATGCCCACGATGAGGGACGCCCCCCGGACGCCGGCAGCCAGCAGGCCGGTAGTCACCGGGGAGGGAGTATTAAGATTGACATACCGGGTCAAACCAGTCAGAACGATGGTCACGGCGACATATAATATAGTGGCCAGGGCCAGGGAGCCGATGATCCCCCGGGGCAGGTCCCGGGCCGGGTCGCGGACCTCCTCGGCGGCGGTGGCCACGGCGTCAAAGCCGATGTAGGCGAAAAAGATAATGGCCGCCCCATGGACGACCCCGGCGATGCCAAAGGGGAGAAAGGGGTGCCAGTTGGCCGGGTTGACCCGGGGAATGCCCAAGGCCAGGAAGACCAGGATCACCAGCAGCTTAATCCCGACAATAATCTTATTGGTCCGGGCACTGGTGGTGGTACCGGCGATGGCGACGCCGGTCATGATGGCGGTTATCAATATAGCCGGCAGGTTGACCAGGCCGCCGCCCAGGGGTGAAGTAACTAGGGAGCGGGGCAGGGCGATACCGATGGAGGCCAGCATGTCGGTGACGTAACCGCTCCAGCCTACGGCCACAGCCCCTGAGGCCACCAGGTACTCCAGCACCAGGTTCCAGCCGACGAGCCAGGCGACGATCTCTCCCAGGGAGGCATAGGCGTAGGTATAGGCACTCCCGGCCACCGGGATGGCGGACGCCATCTCGGCGTAGACCAAGGCCGCCAGGCCGGCGGCCAGGCCGGAGATGAGAAAGGAGAAGACCAGGGCCGGGCCGGCGTAATTTGCGGCGGCCACCCCCGTCAGGACAAAGATGCCGGAGCCGATAATCGCCCCAACCCCCAGGGCGATTAGTTCCGGGGTGCCGATGCTGCGCTTGAGGCCTTGATTATCCCGGGCCTCCTGCTTTAAGTCTTCGATTTTCTGGGTGCGCCAGATGCCCATGATCATCACTCCTATTTTTATTATGTTCTTCGTAGAGACACCTATGCGTACTGCCCTGGACGCCGCCGCTGCGCGTAAGTAGAGACGCTACTTTTCGCTACCCCGGCAGGAGAAAGGATTCTGCTGTCGAAATAAAGGGCGAGGCGGTGAAGCCTTTGCCTAAGAGAATTCTGGGACTGATAATTTTAGGTCTCAGCATCATAGTCATCTTCACTAATCTCCGGGCCACTTTGCGGGCCGACCCGAAGCCGGTCAGGATCCCATTGGACGCTACCTTTAAGCAAATAGTCCTTGACGTGCCGCCTTTGGTAGCTACAGGTCAGGCCGGCAGCCAGATTATGGTTTCCGCCGGGGACTTTTTACCCCTGGCCGGGGGCAGTGCTGACTGGTACCAGGGCCGTGGCGTCCTTAGAGGTAGTGTGAATGCGACCGTCACCGCCGGCAGCCGGGAGGCTACTGTCAACGGCGTCCCCCGGCGGCTGGCGGCAGCTCCTTTCCTAATAGAAGGCAAACTCTATATCCCCTTCTCCCTGGCTCTGGAGGTCCTGGGCATGTCGGCGGGCGATGCGGGGAACGGTACTGTTGGGGGTGGAACTGCTGACAACACTACTGCCGGCAACGGCGCCGGTTCGACCGGCGACGCTTCCAGGACGGCAGGCGAGGTCCGGGAGGGCCAAACTGCTGAGCTTGGTGCTGATAGGGTCATAGTTCCTGGTGCTGCCAGCGTCATCTTCCCTGGCAGGGGCGGGGAGAGCTGGTCCGGCCCGGCGGCCCCCGACTTGCGCCTCCCCCCCATCCAGGCTGACAGCGGTTTCCATTTTCGTTACCACCCAGTTTATGATCTCCAGGCCAGCTACGACCCGGCAAAAGGCATAATCCAGGGTGAACTTCTCCTGGCCTACCAGAACCCTTACCTGGCCCCTTTGCGCCGGCTCTATTTCAACCTCCCGGCCAACGCCCCCTTTGGCAATGGCGCCGCCACCACGGTTACCCGGGTAGTGGTCAACAACCGGCCGGTGGCCGTACGCCAAAGGCAAGGCCAGCTGGAGGTACCCTTACCCCGGGTCCTGGCCCCCCGGGAGACCCTTTCCCTGGCCCTAACCTTTAAAACCACGGTGCCGCCGGGTAATAACCGCCTGGGCCGGTCCGGGGAGCTGAGCCAGGTATCTGGTTGGTATCCCATTTTGGCTCCTAAAGAGGGCGACTCTTGGGCCGGAGTGGCCGGAACGTCCTACGGCGACCCCTATTTCGCATCTGCCGCCTACTACCGGGTGCGCCTTTCCCTACCAACCGGTTACCAGGTCCTGGCCAGTGCCCGCCTTACCGGCAGCCAGGCGAAGGGAGAATGGACCGACTGGTCCTTTAACAGCGAACAGCCGGTGCGGGAGTTTGCCTTTACTGCCGCCTCGGACTGGCGCTTCACCGCTTGCCAGGCGGGGGCGGTCCAACTGGTGGCCGCGGCCCGGGGCGAGGCGGCAGGGGCGGCCCTGGAGGTCGCTCGGCAGGCCCTGGAATTCTTCCAGGAGGTCTACGGCCCCTACCCTTACAGCTACTTCCATCTAGCCTTTGTCCCCCTTGATAACCTGATGGGCATGGAATACCCGGGTCTGATTCTCCTGAGTAATCGCAAGCCCTACAGCCCGGCCGTGGTCGTCCACGAGGTAGCCCATCAGTGGTGGTACAACCTGGTGGGCAATGATACACACCAGGCCGCCTGGATCGACGAGGGCCTGGCCGAGTACAGCACCCTGCTCTTTTACCGGCGCTATGACCCCGGCCTCTACCAGGCGAAACTGGCCGAGATCACCCGGCTGGCTGCCGGCAGCAGCGATCCCATCAACCTGCCTCTGGAAGAGTACGGCAGCGATCAGACCTACCACCGGGCCGTTTATAACCGCGGCGCAACCTTCTGGCTCAGCCTGGAAGGAGCCGCCGGAGCCGAACATTTACAGCAAGCCCTGGCCTATATCCAGCGTTATTACCGTTATGAAATTGTGCCGGCTCCAGCCCTGCTAACCGTTCTAACATATTATGGTAAACTAAATTCCAACATTTTTGGCCCTTTTTTGCGGAACAAATAACTCCGGGTAACGTCTAATCATAGGAAAGACCAAAAAGGGGCGACCGGAAATGAGCCAGGTAGTAAAATACGTGGTGGAGTGCTGGGCCTGGGGGTCCAGGGTGATCAGGCATCCCTGGCGGCCGGATTGGCCGGCGTTAATCCTGAGCCTGGAGCAACTGGCAGCCTTGGCGGGGCTGATCGCCGTCGTCCTGACTGCCGGCGGCGACAGCCTGGCCCGGCCGGCCGGGAACACTTACAGTACCCCTAGCGGCCACCGTTTACCAGGCAGCTATCTGACGGTCAGCGTACCACCGGCGCTTATCGTACCCCTCACCCCGGCGGCCAGCAAACCTGACACCCAAACCTCATCGCCGGCCGCCCCGAACGACCAGCCTCCTGCTGCCGCGCCCCAGGGCAGCTTTACTCCTGGCGCGGCCCCACCTCAGCAGTCCCAAGAGGCCACTGACCCGCAGCCCCAGCAAAACCCCCAGCCCCTGCGCCAGGTGGCCGGGGCCGGGCACCGGGTGGCCATTAGCTTTGACGACGGCCCGACCCCGGGCTGGACGGAACGTTATCTGAAGGTCCTGGCGGCTATGGGGACCCGGGCCACCTTTTTTATGGTGGGCAGCCGGGCCGCGGCCCACCCGGAACTGGTGCAGGCCGTCCTGGCTGGCAACAATGAGGTAGCCAGTCACTCCTGGCGCCACGCCAACTTGGGTAAGGTATCCCGGGAGGCGGCCCGGGATGATTTAAACCGGGCCGCCACCGCCCTGGCCGGGATCACCGGCCAGCCGGTCAAGTATTTCCGGCCCCCCTATGGCGCCATGGGGCCCAACCTCCTGGCCGCGGCCGGCGATTTGCATGAGCGCACCGTCACCTGGAGTGTCGATCCCCGGGACTGGTCCAACCCCGGACCACCCGCCATTCTTAAACGGGTCCTGGCCAATGTTCACGACGGCAGCATCGTCCTCCTGCATGAGGCCCATCCTGGCACCCTGGTCGCCCTGCCGGAGCTGATTAAAGACCTGCGCGACCAGGGTTACGAACTAGTGACGGTGTCGGAACTCATCGCTGCCGGTAAAACTCCATAAGGTCCGGTACCGCTGGGAGATACCGTTAGGCGCCGCCTGCGAATTACCCCACCTCCAATTTCTTCCCTGGTATATCTTGCATATCCTGCCCTTCCTGCGGTATAATTAAGGCGAAAAAAGGAAAATTTCCCCGAAAGGGCAAACCTGCTGAAAGGTAGGGGCGCAAAACTAGAGGGTCTACAGCCCAGACCAAGGGCCAGGACAGCCAGTTACCACGGGTGGAACGGCTACCCACCGGGTAGCCCTTTTTATATTTCGTCCAAACCGGAGGAGGAATTTTTATGGGCTTAAAACTGTTTAAAAAGAAGGAACGGCAGCCGCAGGGACTGATAGGCCAGCCGGGACAGGAACCAGAGCAGCCGCAGCAGCCCCAGGCCAAAGGGCAAGAGAAAACCCCGGCAGCCCCGCGTAAAGCGCGGGCCGGCTTCTTCAGCCGCTGGCGCCTGGGGACCAGGCTGACGGCTGGCTTTTGCCTGGTGATCGCCATCTTTGTCGCCGTAGTCGTTTACGTCAATTTCAATCTCATAAAGGTGGCCAATCTATACCAGCAGGCGACGACGCTGCATAACCAGAACATGCTTTTTAACGAGATGAGCAATGATATCTGGGACGCCTACCGCCGGGCTACCGATTACATAATCAACGGCTCCCAGACCCACGTCATGGGCTTTGACGACGCCATGAAACGTTTCGAAAATTCTCGAGCCCAGCTGGAGAATCAAAAACTCGACAGCCAGGTGGCCGGTTACCTGGCGGCCATGAGCCAGGCGGCCAAGAGCTTTAGCGATACCTTCCATAACAGCATCGTCAACGTCAGCCAGCAAGACCGCATGGCGGCCCTGCCCATCCTGAGCTTCCAGATGGGAGCCTCCTTGGACAACGTCAACAACATCGGCAATCATATGGATAAAACCATTGTGGAAAGTACGGCCGCGGCGGAGCAGCAATTAAACGCGGCCCTCACCAGCGCCCGGGCGACTTTGCTGACCGGCTTGCTCCTGACCCTGCTCCTGGGGCTGTTCATCGCCTGGTTTATCAGCCGCATGGTGGGTAAGACCCTGGGCCAGGTGGCGGCCTACGCCGATCGGGTAGCCGGCGGCGATCTTACCGCCGAGCCCCTCCAGGTGGCCAGTAAAGACGAGATCGGCAGGTTGGCCACAGCCTTCAACACCATGGGCGACAACCTGCGCCAGGTCATCAGTCGGGTGCGCGATATGACCGGCCAGGTAGCCGCGGCCAGCCAGGACCTAGCCCGCATGTCCCAGGAAGTGGGGGAGGCCGCCCGCCAGGTGGCCGCGACCGTCCAGGAGATGGCTAAAGGGGCGGAAGACCAGGCCCAGCAGGTCAGCGCAACGGCGGCGGCCACCGACGGCCAGGTGGTCAGGGTCGAAGAAGTCCACCGCGACACCGAGGAAATGGCGGCGGCCTCCGACCAGGTGGCGATTAAAGCTACCGAAGGCAGCCGGGCCGTGGCCGAGGCTACGGACCAGATGGCGGCTATTTCCCAGCGGATGGATAGCATGGCCCGGGTGGTGGGTGAACTGGGGAATCGTTCCCAGCAAATCGGCCAGATCGTCGGCGTCATTTCCGGCATTGCCGAGCAGACCAACCTCCTGGCCTTGAATGCAGCCATTGAAGCCGCAAGGGCCGGGGAACAGGGCCGGGGCTTCGCCGTAGTCGCCGAAGAGGTGCGCAAGCTGGCCGAGCAATCGGCTGAAGCTACCAAGCAGATTGTCGGCCTGGTCCAGGAGATCCAGCGGGAGACGGAGCGGGTGGTCACCAGCATGGCCGAAGGCTCCAAGGATGTCCAGCAGGGCACTGAGGTGGTGGCCCGCACCGGCAAGGCCTTCAACGCCATCGACCAGGCCATCCAGACCATGGTAGCCAGGATCAAGAACGTAGCGGAAAAGGCGGAGGACATGTACGCCGGTTCCCGCCAGGTCAAGGAGCGGGTGGAGAGTATCGCCGCCGGCATCGAGGAAGCGGCGGCCAGCACCCAGCAGGTGTCGGCCTCGACGGAAGAGCAGACGGCGGCCGTCGACCAGATCAGCCAGGCCGCCGGGCAACTGGCAGCCGCTGCTGGTCAGCTGGAGGCGGCCATCGCCCGGTTCAAACTGTAAAGGGGCGGTGTTCCCCTGACTTCAACTTTGGCTGTCGTTTTGCCGGGCTAACCGGGGATAACGGCCTTGCCGGTCTGGCCCCCGCCTAGGCCCGGGCCTGGAAGGTCTCACACTCGGTATCGCGGTCGTTGTGGGCGCTGGAGTTGTTCGGCACCCCTTCGACGGCGATGTTGATCTTTTCCGCGTTGCAGGCGCCGTCCTGCCAGTAGATGCAGTTGGCCACCCGGCATTTAACCTGGGGCATAATTGCTCACCCCCTCCGCAAATAGACTCCTACTAAGAATGGTTGATACTTACAGTAACCGCTGCGGGTTTGGCGGGGACAGGCTCTACTAAAATAGCATTTACCAGCACGGCGGCTGCTATCCTGGCAAAAATATTTCCGCACCTGCAGGAATCGGACCCCGGACGCAGAATTTTCCTGTAAGTACATCTTGCTTCCGAGTCACCGAAAGGCTCTTCTTTCTCTTTTTTCTTCTCTTTTTTCTATAGAAAGGTGGGATTTACATATGGCAGCCGAAACGGTCCCGGAAGTCCAGCTGGTCGTCTTCCAGCTGGCCGGCGAGACTTACGGCGTTGAGATTAACCACGTACAGGAGATTATCCGCCTGCAGGCCATTACCGAGATCCCCCGGACCCCGGCCTTTGTCGAAGGGGTCATCAACCTGCGCGGCCGGATTATCCCCATCCTCGACATGCATAAACGCTTCCACCTGCCTGCCGCCGAGGCTACCAACAATACCCGCATCATGGTGGTCGAGCTGGGCGAGATGACGGTGGGCATGATCGTCGACTCGGTTTCGGAGGTCCTGCGCCTGCCGGCCGACAGCATCGAGCCGCCGCCGCCCATGATCAGCGGCATCGACGTCGCCTACCTAAAGGGCGTGGGCAAGTGGAACGACAAATTGATTATCCTCCTGGCCCTGGACCGGGTGCTGCGGGAGAGCGAGCAGCGCGAACTGCAGCAAGAAGTGGCCGCCGGGGTGGCGAGCAAATGAGCGACCTGGACATGTCCCAATACCTGGGCGTCTTTCTGGACGAAGCCGAGGAACAGCTCCAACAGTTGGACGAGGCCGTCGTCCAGCTGGAGCAGACCCCCGGCGACCAAGACCTGTTGAACACCATCTTCCGGGCGGCCCACACCCTGAAGGGCTCCTCGGCCTCCATGGGCTTCAACCGCCTGGCCACCCTCACCCACCGCATGGAGAGCGTCCTGGACTCCTTACGCCAGGGGAAGCTGGCCGTCTCCCGCGAGATCATCGACATCCTCCTGGCCGCCGTGGATAAACTGCGGGGCTTAAAGGACAGCATCGCCGCCGGTCAAGGTGACGAAGGCGAAGTCGCGGCAGTAGTCGCCCGCCTGGAGGCAGTCTTGGCCGGCCCCATCGCCCCCGCGGTGGCCGGGGCTAACACCCTCGAAACCCTGTCCCTGGACGACGTGGAGCAGAACGTCATCCGGGCGGCAGAGGTTAAGGGCTTCCGCGCCTACGAGATCCGGGTGCAGCTGGAGGCCGGCTGCCAGATGAAATCGGCCCGGGCCTACCTGGTCTTCAACAACCTGAAAGACTTGGGCGAGGTCATCAAGAGCGTCCCCCATACCCAGGAGCTGGAGGCCGAGAAATTTAACGACTCCTTTGTCCTGGCTTTCGTCAGCCGGGAGGATGCCGATACCCTGGCCAATGTGGTTAAATCGGTGTCGGAAATTAAGGACGTCCAAGTACGGCCCATCATCCTGGAGGAAGACCGGGTGGCGGCAGCGGATAGTCAGGCGCCCCAGCCGGGACAGCCGGACCGCGAGGGCGCCCCGGGGGTCAGTGGAGGTGGGGCCGCCGGCGAGCACCGGGTCAGCCAAACGGTGCGGGTGGACGTCCAGCGCCTGGAGAACCTCATGAACCTGGTGGGGGAATTGGTCATCGACCGCACCCGCCTGGCCGAGGTCGGCAACGGCCTGCAGGCCAAGCTGGCCAACGAAGAACTCCTGGAGACCCTGGAAGAGGTCTCCCTGCACATCGGCCGCATCACCTCTGACCTGCAGGAGGAGATCATGAAGGCCCGCATGTTCCCCATCGAGCAGGTCTTCAACCGCTTCCCCCGCATGGTCCGGGATCTGGCTCGCAAGGCCGGCAAGGAGCTTGATTTTATCATCGAAGGCCGGGAAACGGAACTGGACCGGACGGTCATTGAGGAAATCGGCGACCCCTTGATCCACTTGCTGCGTAACGCCATCGACCACGGGATCGAGCCCCCGGAGGAACGCCTTAAGCAAGGCAAGCCCCGCCAGGGGACAGTACGCCTGAAGGCCTTCCACCAGGAGAACCAGATCGTCATCACCGTAGAAGACGACGGCGCCGGCATGGACGCCGAGAAGATTAAAGCCAAGGCCGTAGCCCAAGGCCTCATCAGCGCCGAGGCCGCCGCCCGCCTGGGCCGGCGGGAGGTGGTGGACCTGATCTTCCTGCCCGGCCTGTCCACCTCCGCCAAGATAACCGACGTCTCCGGCCGGGGTGTGGGGATGGACATCGTTCGCAATCATATCGAAAAAATCAACGGTACCATCGACATCCGCACCACCCCGGGCAAGGGGACCTGCTTTACCATCAAGCTGCCCCTGACCCTGGCCATTAATCGCTCCCTGCTGGTCCGCGTCGGCGGCCGGGTCTACGCCTTCCCCCTGGCCAACGTGATGGAGATTATCGACGTCGCCCCGAGCAGTATCCAGCATGTCCACCGCCAGCAGGTGGTGGTCGTCCGCGGCCGGGTCCTGCCCCTGATCTACCTGGGGCAGGCCCTGGGGCTGAGCACCACCGCGCCGGAGGGAGAGAACTACGCCGTCGTCATTGTCGGTCTGGCGGAAAAACAGGTCGGCTTTATCGTCGACAACCTCCTGGGCGAACAGGAGATCGTCATCAAGTCCCTGGGGAACTTCATCGGTAAGATTCCGGGCCTGGCCGGGGCGACCATCATGGGCGACGGCAGCGTGGCCCTGATCCTGGACGTGCGTAGCCTGGTAAACTTCCTGGGAGAGGAGCCGGACCGTGAACTGGCCAGTTAGGGTCCTGGTCGTCGACGACTCGGCCTTCAGCCGCCGGTTGGTGAGTGATATTTTGGCGTCCGATCCCGCCATCCAGGTAGTGGGCTATGCCCGTAACGGCAGGGAGGCCCTGGAGAAGGTTGCGGCCCTGCAGCCGCAGGTGATAACCCTGGACCAGGAGATGCCGGTCCTGGACGGCCTAGCGACCCTGGAAGCCCTGATGGCGCATAACCCGGTGGCCGTCATCATGTTCTCCGCCCATACGACGGCCGGGGCCGAGGTGACCCTGAGGGCCCTGGAACTGGGGGCCGTCGATTTTGTCCTGAAGCCGGTTAAAACCGCAGATGTCCAGGAACTGGCCCGGGTTTTGCCGGAAAAGGTCAAAACCGCGGCCCGGGTGCCGGTAGGGCGTCTTGGCCGGGGTAAACCCTGCCGGGAGATTATCCCGGCAGCTTTTATTTCTCCCCGACCGGACCGGGAGGATATCCGGACCCGTAGGGGGACAGCGGCAGACCGGGCGGCAGCGGCGGCTGGTGAAACGGACAGCCGGACCGGCCTCCAATCAGGAGCCACCTTGACCGATAGTTCCTCCATAGTGCCGGTTTCCGGTGCCGGGCCTGCGCCGGTCATCATCGCCATCGGCGCCTCTACCGGCGGGCCGGCGGCCCTGCGCCAGGTCCTGGCGTCCTTGCCCGGCGATCTCCCGGCCGGCGTAGTAATTGTCCAGCACATGCCCCCGGGCTTCACCGGCCCCTTGGCCCGGCGGCTGAACGAGCTTTCCCCCCTGGAGGTCCGGGAGGCGCAGGAAGGGGACGTAGTCCGGGCCGGCTTGGTCCTCATCGCCCCGGCGGGGCGGCAGATGCTCTTGGAACGGCGGGCTGGTGCAGTTAAGGTGCACCTGGCCGACGATGCGGGTTTCGCCACCTTATTTAAGCCGGCGGCCGACGCCCTTTTTTTATCGGTAGCCAGGGCCTACGGTTCCCGCAGCCTGGGGGTCATCCTCACCGGCATGGGGAACGACGGCCTGCGGGGTTTACGAGCTATTAAAGACGGCGGCGGCCAGGTCATCGCCCAGGACGAAGCCACCAGCGTCGTCTACGGCATGCCCCGGGCGGCGGTAGAGGCCGGCCTGGCCGACCGGGTCCTGCCCCTGCCGGAAATCGCCCCGGCTATGGTAACCCTGGTGACCGGGACGGGTTAGCGTTTTAATCATGTTTTATTTTACCATCGTCCATAAAACGGAGAAGGTACGGCGATGATCCGAGGATGACAGGAGAAACCCAGTTAAGTGATACTTAATTTGGTTGGGGCCGCGCCAACCAACAACTTCATTGCCCGTAATTAGACGTTGTCCCGCTGACCACCGCTTACCTTTTTCCGCCAGGGTAAAGTTCTACCCTGGTTTACCGATATAAAGATAGTGACTTAAGATTAGGTTGACAGGGGTGCAGGGGTTTGCAGATAACCGGACAGGGACCAGTTTCCTGGAACAGGGTACGCGCGGCCTACCAGCAAGACGCGGGAATTAAAGGTAAAGTTCAGCCGGCGCAGGCCCGGCCGGAAGAAGACATTATCCAGCTTTCTTTCGACAGCCGCTTTATCCGCGAACTAAAAACCCACTTGGCCGGAGGGGATGACACTCGCTCCGCCCGGGTGGAGGCTATCCGCGCCCGCCTGGCGGCGGGCACCTATAACATCCCGGCGGGGGAAGTAGCCGCCGCCATTTTGAAGGAGATGGGCCGGTGAGGAGCCTGGCGGAAGTCTTACAGGCTGAGCTGGAGGTTGTGCGGCAGCTTATAACCGCTTGCCGGGAAGAGCAGGCCGCCCTGATTACCAATGATCTGGCGGGCATCCAGGCGGCTACCGCTCGTAAAGGCGACCTCGCCCGGCGGTTGGGGGAGCTGGAACAGGAACGGCAACAGGTGATGATGTTAGAAGTTCCCGACCGGGCGGCCTCCACTACTAGGCAAGTTCAACGGGGGCAGGTAACGGGCGCTTCACCTCCACCTACTGACTTTAGCGAAGCTTTACGTGCAACCCTGCGCCAGGCCGTCCGGGAGTTCCAGGAAATCAACGACACCAACCGCCTCCTCACCCGCCAATCCCTGGCCTATGTGCAGAAGATACTTTCCCTGCTGGTGCCGGAAGGCACGTTGCCCGCTATAATGGACCGGGTGGTGTAGCCCGACCGGAGGCCGGCATTTTACTGTACCTGCCGCCTCGAGCTCGAGCAGTTATCTGGCGGCAGGAGGAAAAAACCAGCGTAAAGGGTGAATCCCAGTGCCTGGAACTTTTTTCGGCTTTAACACCGCCATGCGCGGCATGCAGGCCCAGCAGCGGGGCATTTATACCACCTCCCATAACATCGCCAACGCCAACACCGACGGCTACACCCGCCAGCGGGTAGTGCTGGCCCCGACCCCCGCTTACCCCGTGCCAGGTATGAACCACCCCGGCGGCACCGGCTGGCAGATCGGCACCGGCGTCGACAGCCAGGAAACCACCCGCCTGCGGGACGCCTTCCTGGATACCCAGATCCGCCGGGAAACCGGCTCTTTGGGCCAGTGGGAGCAGATGCAGGACGTATTAAAGCAGGTCGAGGTTGTCTTCAACGAACCCTCGGACACAGGCCTGAGCACCCTGATGAGCCAGTTCTGGGCCTCCTGGCAGGAACTTTCGAAGAACGCTGAAAGCTCCCCGGTGCGGACTACCGTTGTCGAGACGGCCAACGCCCTGGCGGAGGCTCTCAACCACAGCAGCCAGCAGTTGACCACTATCCAGGGCGACATCGATCAGAGCGTCTATTTAAAGGTAACCGATATCAACTCCATCGCCCAACAAATAGCCGATTTGAACGGTCAGATAAAAAATATTATCGCCGCCGGCGACCAGCCCAACGACCTCCTGGACCAACGGGACTTATTGGTAGATAAATTAAGTAAGATAATTGATTGTACTACTACCTTGGCCAGTAACGGCACCATAACCGTCACCTTGGGCGGCGGAGGCAATCTAGTGGCAGGGGTAGATGGTACCACCATCCACCAACTCCAGGCTTCGGGTTCAACTGTTAGCTGGGTAGATGGTACCCAGCCGAACTTAATTATTTCTAACGGTGAAATATATGGCCTACAAACAGCAAGAAATAAAACCAGCGCCTATTTAACAAAGTTAGACACCCTGGTCAATGAATTGGCGACCGCGGTTAATAGTAAACATACAAGCGGTTATGACTTATATGGTATTAAGGGGGAGAATTTTTTTGTCGCCAACGGTGGGGGTCCGATTACGGCAGCAAATATCCAAGTAAACGCAGATATTAAAAATAATGTGGCCAAAGTAGCCGCCGCGGCTAGTTCCGGCAGCATACCAGGGGATGGGAGTAACGCCCTGGCCATAGCCCAACTACAGCAAGCATCTATTACCGGGCTTGCAGGGACAACCTTCGACGACTACTACAAAAATTTGATTGCCGAGTTAGGCGTCGACGCCCACGAGGCGACGCGCATGACCACCAATCAGGGTGTTTTGGTGGACCAGCTCACCAACCGTAAGGAGTCCATTTCCGGGGTCTCCCTGGACGAGGAGATGGCCAGTATGCTCCAGTACCAGCGCGCCTACGAAGCCGCGGCGCGGATGATTACCACCCTGGACGGCATGCTGGATAAAATCATCAACGGCATGGGTGTCGCCCGTTAAAACCTTTCTCCCCTTCATAGGTTATGAGTCAGCGACCGGCAGTAAAAAATCGAGTGTTCCACTCTAATAGCGTAATCCGCCGGAGGTGAAAAAATGCGCGTAACCAATAGAATGCTTAATAATAATGTGATCCGCAATATCAACCGTAACCTGGAGAACATGGCCCGCACCCAGGAGCAGATGTCCTCCGGCAAAAGGGTCAACCGTCCCTCCGATGATCCCATCGTCGTCGCCCGGGTCCTGGCCTTTAAGACCTCCATCGCCGCCAACGACCAGTATAAAAAGAACATGGAAGACGCCAAAGGGTGGCTTGACGCCTCGGAAAGCGCTCTGGGCATGGTTACCGCCACCCTCCAGCGTGCCCGCGAGTTGGCCGTCTACGGCGCCAACGGTACTATGCCCAAAGAATCCATGGAAGCCCTGGGGGCGGAAGTGGATCAACTTATTGACGAGCTAGTGCAGACAGCCAACACCTCCTACGGCGGTAGATTTGTTTTCGGCGGCAGCCGGACCACCGCCGCCCCTTTTACCCGTTCCGGCAGTACAGTGAGTTATAGCGGCAATACCCAGGATTTGAACTGGGAAGTGGCGCCCCAGGTAACGATTGCCGTCAACGTGAACGGGAATGCTGCTTTTATGCAGGCAATTGATACCAATAACGATGGTATACCGGATAAAGACATCTTTAGTTTACTGCAGGATCTCCATACCGCCTTAATGAACCACGACAACACCGCTGTTTCTAACACTCTGGGCCAGTTTGACCAGGCCATCGACCACATTCTGGATCTCCGCGCCACCCTGGGCGCTAAGAGCAACCGTATGGAGATGGCCACTTCCCGCCTGGACGACACCCAGATCGGCCTGACGAAAACCATGTCCAAGCTGGAGGATATCGACCTGGCCGAGACCGTCATGAATTACAAAAACCAGGAGAATGTCTACCGCGCCTCCCTGGCCACCGGCGCCATGGTCCTGCAGCCGAGCCTGATTGATTACCTACATTAGTTTTGGCGTGAGGGTGACAGCTCAGGTCGGGCGGCTGACAACAGGTAAACTGCCTTACTAACCCGTGCAAAGTAAGCCACCACACCGGATCTTTACTAATCCTATCTTTAAGAGTATGGCTAAGTAAGCGGTTGCAAATTAGCCGTTAATAACCGCTATTTAAGGAAATGGAAATAACAGGGCCTTTTTCAGGTCAAACCGCATTAAAAAGATTACGGCCTGCGGGGTAATTTTTATTGCCCCGGCGGGCGCTTTATTTATCAGGGAGGCAATACCCGTGCAAATCAGCACCACCCGTTTTGGCCCGGTAGAAGTAAAACCGGAAGAACTACTTTTTTTCCCCGGAGGCGTTCCTGCCTTCGAGGAGCTGCGGGAGTTCTTCTTTTACCCTATCCCCGAAAACCAGGCCTTCACCTGGCTCCAAGCCGCCGCCGACCCGGAGGTGGCTTTCCTCCTGGCCGACCCTTTCCTCTTTTTCCCTGGCTACGCCGTCGAGCTGCCGGCCAGCCTTCAGGAAGAGTTAAATATAGAGAAACCGGCGGACGCCCTGGTCTATGCCGTCGTGACCATCCCTGACGGCGACATCCGCCGGGCCACGGCCAACCTGGTCGGACCCGTGGTCATTAACCTCACAGCCAGGCGGGGTATGCAGATCGTCTTGGAAGGGACAAAATATACTACCAGGCACCCACTGTTTAGGGCGTCATTCGCTGGTGGCGAGTCAGTACCACCGAACGGGGGAAATAAGAGGTAGACGGATGTTTATTTGAAACTGGCGACGCCGGCTTCTACAAGAATCTCACCTCTCATCTCTCACATCTACCTCACACATCTCATTGCGGAGGAGTTGCCGCCTGTGCTGGTCCTCACCCGGCGGGTAAACGATGCTATAATCATCGATAACCGCATTAAAGTCACCATCGTCAGCATTGAAGACGATAAAGTCCGCATCGGTATCGACGCCCCGCCGGAGGTGCCCATCGTCCGTCAGGAACTCCTGGCCGCCGTGGCGGACGAAAACAAAGCCGCCGCCCGGACGCCGGCCGTAGCCCTGGGTAATTTACCTTTTAAAGTGACACAGCGTTAATAGTAATAGCATTGAGGGTTTACCGTTGTTATGATATGAAATATAATTATTCTCGGCAGTGCAGCAGTGGCCGGGTTTTTTATTATTCTCCAGCTACGCAAGAAAATCTTACTTTTACCCCTACAGCCTTGTTGCAAAATGTCGATAATCATAGATGTCAAAGCCAAGAAACAAAATTAATATATAAAAACAAAATTAATATATAATAGGACAAAATAAGGCACCCAAAATAACATATAAAGGAAAACAACAAAAACAAAGGAGAGATACATTTTTTGCGTATTTTAGTTACCGGTGCCGGCGGTTTCATAGGATCACATCTGGCAGAAGAGCTCGTAAGACAGGGCCACACCGTGCGGGCGTTCATCCACTATAACTCCCGCAATAACTGGGGTTGGCTGGAGGAAAGCGAATTTAAGGATGACATCGAAGTTTATACCGGCGATATCCGCGATTACGATAGCGTTAAAGCTTCGTTAGAGGGAAGAGAAGCCGTATATCACCTGGCAGCTTTGATAGGTATACCTTATTCATACGTCTCACCAATTGCTTATATCAAAACCAATATCGAAGGGACTTATAATATCTGCCAGGCCGCCAGGGAGCAAGGGGTTGCCCGGGTGGTCCATACCTCAACCTCGGAAGTTTATGGCACAGCCCGTTACGTGCCAATCGACGAAAACCATCCCCTCCAGGCCCAATCACCTTATGCAGCCAGCAAAATCGGGGCCGATCAACTGGCCTGGAGTTTTTACCGCTCCTTTGCTTTACCGGTAACTATCGTCCGGCCTTTTAATACCTATGGCCCGCGTCAGTCGGCCCGGGCGGTAATCCCAACGATAATAACCCAGTTATTAAACGGCCAGGAGGAAATCAAACTCGGTAATTTAACCCCGACCCGGGACTTCAATTTTGTCAAAGACACTGTAAGCGGTTTTATAACCGCAGGCCTTTCACCTCATACAGTGGGGGAAGTAGTAAACATCGGCAGCGGCCGGGAAATAAGCATCGGCGACCTGGTTAATCTGTTAGAGAAATTAACGGGGGTAAAAGTAAAAACCAGGGCGGATGCAGAACGTTATCGGCCGGAAGCGAGTGAAGTAGAACGTTTATGCTGCGATAACCGCAAAGCAAACCAGCTGGCAGGATGGCAACCAAAAGTCTCCTTAAGGGAAGGACTGGCAATGACAATTGAGTGGTTTAAAAATCGCCTGGAGTTATATAAAACTGGGCAATATAACATATAAGGCGGCGCCTTACTGATGCAGGAAATCAAGATCCCGCTGGACTGGCCTAATCTCGGTGAGTTGGAGAAGGACTATGTATTAAAAGCCTTGGAAAGCGGTTATGTCTCTTCAGCAGGGCCCCTAGTAAGGGAGTTTGAGCAGCGCTTTGCCGCTTATTTAGGTATCAGCCAGGCAGTAGCAGTAGTAAACGGCACGGCCGGCCTGCACCTGGCCCTGAAATTATTGGGGATCGGGCCAGGGGACGAAGTTATTGTACCAGCCCTGACCTTTATTGCCACGGTGAATCCGGTCGTATACGCCGGGGCCAGGCCGGTAGTGGTCGACGTTGATCCCTGGACGTGGAACATCGATCCCGCCGCGATAGAAAAAGCCATTACCAAACACACACGAGCAATAATCCCGGTCCACCTCTACGGCAACCCGGCCGACATGGATGCCATCCTGGGATTGGCCCGGAAGTACGGGCTGTATGTGCTAGAAGATGCTACTGAAGCTTTAGGTTCAACTTATAAAGGAAAAAAAGCAGGCACTTTCGGCCAGATAAGCGTTTTTAGCTTCAACGGCAATAAAATTATCACTACCGGCGGCGGCGGTATGCTGGTAACGGCCAACCCTGACCTGGCCCGCCGGGCCAGGCTCCTGGTCAACCAAGGCCGGGAGCCCGGGGAAACCGAGTATGAGCATAAGGAGATAGGCTTCAATTACCGCCTAACCAATCTCCAGGCGGCCCTGGGCCTGGCGCAATTAGAACGCCTGCCGGAGTTTTTGGCGACCAAAAGGCGCCATGCAGCGATTTATCGCCGGGAACTGCAAGGCCTCCCCGGCCTGAGCTGGCAAGAAGAGCTACCCGGGGCGGAGAGTAACTGGTGGCTTTTTTCAATAGTATTGGACGAGGGGAAATTTAAAGCCAACAAGCCCGTTCTGATCCAGTGGCTAAAAAGCCGGGGCATCCAGGCCCGCCCCTTATTTAAGCCTGTATCCCAGCAACCGTGCTACCGTGGGTCTAACTTTCCCCCATGTGCAATAGCTGCCCAGTTGCATCAAAACGGTATAAACTTACCCAGCGCCAGTTTTTTGACCGAAGAGGATATAATGGCCGTATGTGCAGTTCTTAAATCTTATTAATAAATTAATAAAGAGGGGCTGACCTGTTCAGCCATGTCTTTACCGATTGTGATTGTCGGCGCCGGGGGACACGCCATAGTCGTCAGCGAGATAATCCAGGCAACCGGCAACTACGAAATTATCGGCTGCACTGACCCGCGACAGGATAATGCGCTAGCAGATTTGGGTATCAAATACCTGGGCGGCGATGATGTTTTACCCGCCGTTAAACGGGCCGGCGTAGACATGGCGGCTATGGGTATGGCCGGTTTTAATAACGACTACCGCCGCAAGCTGTATGAAAAAGTCCTCAGCCTGGGCTTTAATTTTCCGGTACTGCGTCACCCGGCAGCTATAATAGCCTCGGGTGCTACCCTTGGTAATGGCGTTGTAATTATGGCCGGCGCCGTAATTAACCCGGCGGTTACAGTTGGCGCAAATGTAATTATTAATACCGGAGCCATAATCGAACACGGCTGCCGGATAGGACATTCGGCGCAAGTTGGTCCTGGAGCTATTCTCTGCGGCAGTGTTATCGTTGCAGAGGAAGCCTTCATCGGCGCCGGCGCCTGCGTCATCCAGGGGAAACGCATCGGACGGGGTGCCATAGTCGGAGCCGGGGCGGTAGTTATCGACGATGTACCGGCAGGGGCCACCGTAGCCGGTAACCCGGCCCGGGTTAGATCCTGACCAGGATCATTTATTGGAGGCCTGCAACCTGTGAGAAAAATCGCGGTTTTAACCTCTGCCAGGTCAGAATATGGCTTGTTTAAACCGGTTTTGAGAGGAATCAAGGAATCAACGCAATTGCAGTTATCGTTTATTGTTGCCGGTGAGCACCTGGTTCCTTGGAAAGGATATACCATCAACGAGATTAAGAATGATGGTTTTGACATCACTGCTACAGTTAACAATGCCCTGGCCGCTGATAATAAAGATGCAATTATAAAATCAGTGGGTTTGGCCATAATTTCCTTCGCTGATATAGTTGAGAAAATCAAACCGGACGTTTTCCTTTTATTGGGAGATAGATACGAACTTATTGCACCGGCTACAGTAGCGTTAATTCAAAGAATACCAATAGCCCATATTGCCGGTGGGGAATCAACTGGCGGGGTTTTGGACGACCAGGTCCGACACGCCATTACCAAGATGGCGCATCTCCATTTCCCGGCGACCTGGGAATACGGCTGGCGAGTAAGGCAGATGGGCGAGGAAGCCTGGCGCATCCATGTCGTGGGCGCTCCGGCGGTGGAAAATATTTACAACAAAGACTATATGCTCATAGATGAATTAAAAGAGAGTTTAGGCATTGATCCTGGGAAACCGACCATGCTGGTCACTTACCACCCCGAAACATTAGAAAAGGGCCATTCTCCCGCAGAAGAAGTAGATAAGCTGATAGCTGCTTTAAGATGTTTTTCAGAGTCCCAGCAGGTAATTACCTACCCGGGGACTGAAGCCGGCTTTCAGAGTATTATTGCTGCGTGGCAACGTTATGCAGGAGATAGCCTTAATGTAATCATCAAGGACAGCCTTGGTTCGAGGGGTTACCTGGGCTTGATGCGTTTAGCCTCCGTCGTTGTCGGCAATTCTTCCAGCGGCATAATTGAAGCGCCGAGTTTTCATGTCCCGACTGTAAATATCGGCGAACGCCAAAAAGGCAGAATTAGGGCCGCTAGTATAATAGATGTCCCTTGCAAAAAAGAAGAAATTGTTAAAGGGATAAAGAAAGCTTTAGAAGATCGAGATTTTCGGCAAAGGTTAAAAGGAGTTGTCAATCCTTACGATCCTTATGGAGACGGCAACGTAAGCGGCAGGATTGTCAAAGTACTGGAGGAAATACCTCTTGATCGCAAGCTGTTAGAAAAACGCCTGGATTTTCCCGCTCCCGAGGAAAAGAGGAATTACCATGTCCGGTAGGGTTTTCATTATCGCCGAAGCGGGCGTCAACCACAATGGCAGCCTGGAGCTGGCTAAAAGATTAGTAGATGCGGCGATAGAATCGGGGGCAGACGCCGTCAAGTTTCAGACTTTCAAAGCTGAAGCAGTAGTAAACCCCAATGCCGAGCGGGCCCAATATCAAAGGGAAAATATACCCGAAAGAGACGAAAGCCAGCTGGAGATGATTAAACGGCTGGAACTGAGCTACAGCCAATTCCAGGAGCTCCATAGTTACTGCCGGGAAAGGGGCATCATGTTTCTATCTTCGCCCTTTGATATGGAAAGCATCGACTTTCTGGCAGAGCTCGGTGTAACGTATTTTAAGGTCCCTTCGGGCGAAATCACCAACTGCCCTTACTTGCGCCGGATCGCCAACAAAAAGCGGCCGGTCATCCTTTCCACCGGCATGGCGACCTTGGGTGAAGTAGAGGGGGCAATACAGATTATACGGGAAGCCGGGGCGACGGATATTATCCTCCTGCACTGCACCACCAATTACCCTGCCCCGCCGGAGGAAGTAAATTTAAAGGCCATGCTGACCATGAAGCAGGCCTTCGCTCTACCGGTAGGCTATTCAGATCACACCATGGGAATCGCTATACCCATTGCAGCAGCGGCCCTGGGGGCGGAAGTGATTGAGAAACACTTAACCCTGGATCGCACCCTCCCCGGTCCCGACCACCGCGCCTCCCTGGAGCCGGGAGAGTTTAAAGAAATGGTCGCGGCCGTCCGCCAGGTGGAAAAAAGCCTGGGGGACGGCATCAAACGGCCGGCGCCGGGCGAGCTGGCCATCATGCCGGCAGCCAGGCGCAGCCTGGTGGCGGCTAGGGACATAACCGCCGGGGAGATAGTCACCGAAGCCTGCCTGGTGGCCAAACGGCCCGGGACAGGCATCCCCCCCAGCTACTGGGACCTGGTGGTAGGTCGCCGGGCCAGGCAGGATATCCCCGCCGGCTGTATTTTAGACTGGGATATGATCTAAGGATTGGCGCCCGGACGCCTCCCGGTTATTACGGGATAACCAGGTGCTTTATCCTGGCAATAGCACAATTTACTACTTTCATCCTTCTGCTGGTGCCGCGGCAGCGGCATGGTAGTCTTGAATTGGAATGTGGCCTGTATACGGGGGAATGACCATGGGCTGGCACGATGAACAGCTCAAGGATTTATGGGCCTGGCCCGATGAGAGCCTGAAGCTGGCCCTGCCGCGTATGGACAGGGCCGGCCTGCAGGTGCTGCTGGTGGGGGATGCCGGCTGGCACCTCGCCGGTATAATAACCGACGGCGATATACGCCGCGCCCTTTTACGGGGAGAAAGCCTGGATGTTCCGGTAAGTAAGGTGATGCAGCCCCGTCCCCGGGTGCTCCCGGCAGATGCTTCCCTGGCGGCGGCCCGGCAGTTAATGCTGGCCCACAGTATTCGCCATATCCCCCTGGTAGATGGCGAGAACCGGGTAGTCGACCTTTTACTATGGGTAGACCTTTTCGACAATAAAAGCGTGGAAAGACCGGAACCGGTGGTCATTATGGCCGGGGGAAAGGGTACCCGGCTGGACCCCTTTACTAAAATTTTGCCCAAACCCATGATCCCCTTGGGCGATAAGCCGATAGTGGAGGTGTTGATGGACAGATTTTATGACCAGGGGTTTAAGCGGTTTTTCCTTTCCTTAGGTTACAAGGCCGAGGTGGTCAAATTATATTTCAACGACAGCAACGGGCGGCCTTATAAGGTAAATTTTGTTCAGGAAGAAGAGCCCCTGGGGACCGCCGGCGCCCTAAGGCTCCTGCGGCAGCAACTACGGGCGACTTTCCTGGTGACCAACTGCGACGTTATCATTGAGATGAATTATGGAGAATTATTGCGTTACCACCGGGAGAAGGGAAATGCCCTGACTATAGTGGGAGCTCTGCGGGATTTTACCGTTCCTTACGGCGTTTTGCGCACCGACGCCGGGGAATTTCACCTGATAGAAGAGAAACCCAATTTTCATTTTCTGGTCAATGTCGGCCTGTATGTGTTAGAGCCCGAGGTTTTAGAGGGCCTGGATAAGGGCTCTTCCATACATATGACGGATTTGATTATGGCCACTAAAGATAAAGGCCTCCGGGTGGGAGTATACCCCCATCACGGCCGCTGGTTTGATATCGGCCAGTGGGACGAATACCGCCAGACCCTACGGGCCTTTGACGGCCTGATGTAGGATAATTGCCGGTACCGGAACTTCCTCAGGCCGCGGTAACGGTCACATTGGTAATCCAACCCGCGGCATAGGATGTCCCGGCTGAACGGTGGTCGCCGGGTTAGCGGTCACACAGTAGTAGTCCGTGTTCGTAAGTGGAAAGGAGAAGAATTGGTGTATCAAGGTAAAACCATCCTCGGTTTTATCCCCGCCCGGGCCGGTTCCAAAGGCGTACCGGGAAAAAACATCAGGCCCCTAGCCGGGAAGCCTTTAATTGTCCATACCATCGAGACCGCCAGGGCCAGCGGCGTTTTTGATTACCTGTTGGTTTCAACTGACGGTAAAGAAATAGCCAGGATAGCCAGGCAAGCCGGGGCGGAAGTACCATTTATACGCCCGGCAGAGCTGGCAACCGACACGGCCCGGGGGAGCGATGTCCTCGCCCACACCATGGCCTGGTGCGAGGAACAGGGGCGCCTTTTCGATTGGGTAATGGCCCTGCAGCCGACCAGCCCTTTACGTAATGCGGACGACATCCTGGGTGCCTGCCGGTTAATGCTGGAACGCAATGCCCAGGCAGTCGTTTCAGTATGTGAAGTTGACCACCACCCCTGGTGGAGTAACACTTTGCCAGAAGATCTAAGTATGGAAAATTTTATCCAGCCCGAGATCCTAAATCTAAACCGCCAGGAATTACCCGTTTTTTATCGTTTGAACGGGGCTATTTATTTGGGCACATGGGAATTTATGAAAAAGCAAAAGTCCTGGTATGGCCCGCGAACATACGCCTATATTATGCCCCTTAGGCGCTCGGTGGATATCGATAATGAAGTTGATTTTGCCCTGGCTGAAGTTTTGCGGAGAAAGGTTTAAAGGAGTGATGATTTTTGCCATCTAGCAATTTTGGCCATCTTTTAGATGTACTCCAGGTTGTAACAATGCTCAACCCTTATTCGGTCCTGGATATCGGCGTCGGTTTTGGCAAGTATGGTTTTCTTTTACGTGAGCTGTTGGACTTAAAGCCGGGGGAAGAAGGGGGATATGCTAAATGGGCAAAGAAGATTGACGGAATTGAGATCGACTCCAGGTATTTAACACCTGTTCACAAGTATATTTATGATAAAATTTTTCTTGGCGATGCTTTAACGATAATCGAAAAAATGGATGGAATGTACGATTGTATTATTGCCATTGATGTATTAGAGCATTTCCGTAAAAAGGATGCCTACAAATTTATAAATTATTGCCAGGACAAAGGTCGCAATTTTTTAATCGCAACGCCGTATGTCTATTTTGATCAGGGAGAAGTTTTTAAGAATCCCTATGAAGAACATTTATCTGGCTGGACGATTCATGACCTTAAAAAAGCGGGGGCCAAATATCTCTGGCGTTCCGGATTGGCCGTGCTCGCCCTTTTTACTGCCAACAATTTGCCTTTTCCTGCGGCAGAAATCGTATCCGATCAAACGTTATCTAACACCGACATAATTAATTTTAAGAGTATGCTGGCAATGTACATCAAAACAGGTCAGGTAGAAGAATGTAGAGATGCCAGCAGTCAATATTTGGAGCTCATTCCGGATGACATGGAAGTGCTGTTGCTAAATGCCCTATGTTTAGAAATACAGGGAGATTATCTAGCAGCAGCAAACAAAGCGATAAGGGCTCTTGAAATTAATGGCGAAAATCAGGTGGCCAGGGCTATTTTAAACCGCTGTATGAAAAATGGGATTATTAATGCCGGACAAGTTTTTTAAAGGGGAAATAGCGATGGGCAAAGTTGTAATTTACAAAGGGCAGTCTCAATATGATGTCCTGCGTATCTTCGCGGATCAACTGACGGGAGCTTTTCAATCTTTGGGTAAGGATGTTGATATCGTAGACTTTTTAGCACCAGATTCGTCGATGCGATTACAAGAAGCTTTTGCAGGCCCTATTGAGTTGGTTATAGCTTTCAATGCAATTGGTATAGATTTCCGCTTAGGTGCTAAGTCTTTATATGATGCCCGGGAAGTACCTTTTGTTGCAATCATGGTGGATCACCCGGTTTATCACCTGCAACGGCTGGAACAAGAGGTAGAGAATTTAATTATAGCTTGCGTAGATCGGTCCCATGTTAACTTTATAAATAATTATTTTAGTTTCCAAAAGTCCTCTATCTTTTTGCCTCACGGTGGCTGTTATGTTAGCCAGGGCAGTATTAATCCCAACCAACAGCCGCGGGATATAGATGTTCTATTTGGCGGTTCTTTTGCCGATCCTGATATCCTCCGTAATCTCTGGAATGACCCCAAAAATTTGTTGACAAATTTACTGAATGATATAGCTGACTTTTTGCTGACCCAAGATTGTTTAAGTATTGAAGAAGGAGCAGATCAGGTTTTAGCGGCGCGGGGGATTTACCTCAGTTATGAGTTGACGCGAAAATTTATTTTGTTATTGCCCCTTGTTGACAAATACATCCGGGCCTACCGTCGCTTGGCATGTCTGAAAACACTGGCCAGGAGTGGCTTGAAAGTCGAAATATACGGTTCGAATTGGGAAAGCGCCGGGTTGGACGGCAATTTCATTATCCATCAGGCTATAAGCTTTCCGGAAATGTTAAATCTCATGCAGCGGGCCAGAATTGTCCTTAATATTGGCCCCAATTTTCCTGACGGGTCTCATGAACGCGTTTTTTCGGCTATGTTAAACGGGGCGGTTGCTGTAAGCGACTATAATAAATTTTACGCCCAGGAATTTGTTAATGGCGAGAATATTATTTTATATTCGTGGACCAAACTTGATACTCTACCGGACCAGGTCGCCGGTCTTCTTTCCCGCCAGGATAAATTAAATGAAATAGCTTTGGCAGGGAGACGGTTGGCAATACAAAAACATACCTGGTTAGAGCGGGCCCAGACTATTTTACAGAGGGTGGACATTTATAAGGGTTTAAAGCCGCTGAAGGTGCATTAAAAAGTAACAGCAGGCTTTTTAGGTCTAAATAATGATTTAAAAGTGACGATAATAGAAGGAGAAGATGTTTTACCTGAGCAAGGCTGAAACTCTTTTCAAGGAGGTGAGGCGGAAAAATAAAGGGCAGCAGGATGTTGGGCGGTAAAGGTTTTAAAATTCAAGGCAGGGATGCCGGCATTAACTTCAAGGAGGATGATTTAAGTTGATTATCAGCCAGAATTTAACAGCACTGAATGCCTACCGGAATTTATCAATTACCCAGAATGCCCTGAGCAAATCTATGGAAAAGCTTTCCTCGGGCTTCAGGATCAACAGGGCCGCTGATGATGCCGCCGGCCTGGCCATCAGCGAAAAAATGCGGGGCCAGGTTAATGGCCTGAACCAGGCGGTGCGCAACGCCCAGGATGGGATTTCTTTAATCCAGACGGCAGAAGGCGCCCTTAATGAAACCCATGCCATTTTGCAACGGATGCGGGAGTTAACGGTACAAGCTGCCAATGATACCAATACTGCGGCGGACCGTAGTCAGATCCAAAAGGAATTAGATAATTTAAAGAGTGAACTAAGCCGGATTGCTAGTACAACTCAGTTTAACACCAAAAATCTTCTTGGGAAAGTTAGCGGCACTACAATGGCCCAGGCAAAATTTACTTTCCAGATCGGAGCTAACAGCGGGCAAACTATACAGCTTAGCATAAATAATATGAGCGCCACGGGACTGGGGATTGCTAGCGGCACAGCAAACAAAATCAATGTTTCGGGAGCGAGCAAAACAGCTGCCAGTATTTCCGCTTTGTTGAGTACTATTGATAATGCCATCGGCAAAGTTTCCACGGAACGCGCCAACCTGGGGGCCGTGCAGAATAGGCTGGAGCACACCATTAATAACCTCAATGTCGCCAGCGAGAACCTGACGGCCGCGGAATCCCGGATCCGGGGCGTTGATATGGCCCAGGAAATGATGAATTTTACCCGGGATCAAATTCTCTCCCAGGCGGGCACTGCGATGCTGGCCCAGGCCAATCAGATACCGGCAACTGTATTACAATTGTTGAGGTAAAAATACTTAAAGTTATTAAGGTATGCAGTTTAAAGGACCGGCTTCAAGGCCGGTCCTTAATACAGCAAGGGGAAATATTATGACGGGAGACCGGTACCTAAAAAATATTGCCGCTTTTCACCTGGAACAGCAGTTGAATTTTATTAAGCCTGATACCAGAATAAAGATAGAGATTACCCCCAGTCATTGGGCGACTTTGCTGTATGAAGCTGGCGGTAAACATTATCCGCTCCATAGCCTCTATAACCCCCGCGAGGAAGCAAACCGTTGGGCCCAATCACAAGATGATGAAACGGAACTTTTTGTTATGCTCGGTTTTGGTTTAGGCTATTATGCGGAGGCTTTATTAAATAACAAAGAACGGGCGGAAATTCTGGCCGTTGAGGTTGTCGGCGGCGTTTTACAGGCAGCTTTATCTTTAAGGGATTTACACCACCTGGCCGCCAATCCCCGTTTTTATCTTCTGGCAGGGGAAGGCGAGGAAGTATTAAACAAAGTAGATTATATTATCAACCAAAGCCTTTACAAAAAAATAGAAATTTTACCTATGCCTTCCTATCGATTTATCATCCCGGAAAAGATAAAATGGCTGCAGGAACAATTGAGACAAAAGTTTATCCAGAGGACAGTCAACCTGGCGACCATCGAGAGTTTCTCCTTTACCTGGCTCGACAATTATACCGAGAATTTCCTTAGTTCCCTTGGAGATAATAATATCTCCTCCCTAAAGAATAAGTTTACTGGTGTACCGGCCATCCTGGTCTCGGCCGGGCCCTCCCTTACTAAAAGTATCACAACTTTACAGTTGGCCAAGGGGAAGGCTTTAATAGTTTGTAATGGTTCGGCGGTTAAGATCTTTGAAAGATACGGCCTAAAACCCGATCTCCTGGTATCGGTCGATGGCGATGCAGCCAATTACCAGCATTTTAAAAACCTGGTCACGGAAGATTTAATTTTAGCATATCCGCCGACTATTTATCCGCGTATTGTTTCCGAATTTAAGGGACGGCGTTATGTGATTACCCTGGATACCTTTCCCTTTGTCCAGTGGATGGATTATCTTTGCGACCGGCAAACTATAAACATTAGAAGCGGCCCTTCGGTAGCTAATACGGCCCTGGATATCGTTTATCAAATGGGATGCAACCCGATTATTTTTGTGGGCCAGGATTTGGCTTATACCGGCGGTTTTACCCATGCCGAGGGAGCGACCCACCGGGAAGAAATTCCCCAGGAGAACAGGGATTCTTTTTTACAGGTAAAAGGAATTAATGGTGACACCGTTTTAACGAGCCGTTCCTTGTGCTCAATGAAAACCTGGTTTGAGCAGTATATCCGGAACAAAGCTCAGGAAAGCCGGTTTTTTATTAATGCTTCGGCGGCGGGAGCCCATATTGAGGGGACACACGTCATGCCCCTTACGGATGCCCTGGCAAAATGGTGCCGGGAGGATATTGACCTGAAATTATTAAAAAAGGATACCAAGGAGTGCAAGGAAGAAAAAAATCTCTCGCCGGAGCGTTTCTACCCCGTATTAACCCAGTTGCAGTTAGCCCGGAAAGATCTAGGCAGGATTATGACTTTATGTAAGGAGGAGTTGGATAAAAAGATAGCTGCAACCGGGGAAAGTACCCGGGTTACATGGGAAGAATTTGAAACTACCGCTAAATATTTCCAGGCAATTGATAAAAAAATTACCGGGATGCCGGTTTTCCAGTATTTTATGCTGCCTGAAATTAGCCATGTTCTCGAAACAATTAACAGTTTCTTGGTGCCTAAAGTAAACGAGGAAAAAGGACTACAGGAAAAACTTAAGCTTTTGGTGGATACTTATGCCCTTTTTTCCCGGGCTCTCGTAGCTTATGGGGCGCATCTAAAAACAAATCTAAATAAGATGGTAGACGATTTGGAAGGTTACATTAGGGCATTAGAAAGGAAGGAGGAGAAGCCAGATGAGTGAACTCGAGCAAGAATCTATCCTGGAAGCGGAGAGTTACTTGCTTAAACTGCAAACGGCTACGGAGAAAATAGCCGATTTGTTTTTGGCAAATAAGCTTAGCGAAGCCCAGGGAATGATGGCCCTTTTTACGGAAGGATTGGACTGGCTTTTTAACGTAACTTCATCCCTAAATATTCTTCAAAATGATGGGCCGATAAATGAAGAGATCCAAAAACAATTACAAGCTATTAATACGATTTTAAGCAAAATGATGCAGGAAATGGAGGAGGAAAATCTAAGCTGCATGGCTGATCATTTGCGATATGAATTATTACCGGCCCTGGAGGCTTGGGGGTTGCTCTTAGGGCGACTTAAAGGAAAAATATTTAAGCAAACCCCGGCCGTGAATTAAAAACCATGGGTTAAATAAAACACTCAAAAACTTGTAATCTAAAACATATTAACTTATCAAGCCTCTCCAACCGGAGCCGATATACTAAGAGTGAGTAGCTTACGGATGGGGGAGGCGATGATGATGCGGGTGGAAGGCGTGGATCCCCTGGTGCTGGGGCAGGTTCAAAGCCAGACCCAGAAGCCGGCGGTCCAGGATGCCAAGAAGATTAGTATCTCGGCTGAAGGCGAGCAGCAACAGGGACAACAGGGGTATACGCGCGAAGACTATGAAAAGGCCATCAAGAAACTTAATAGTACCACCAGCCTGTTTGATATCAAATTAAAGTTCAAGCTGGATGAGGAAAGCGGCCAGTATTATGTTTTAGTAATTGACGCCAAGGAGGGTAAAGTTATTCGCCGCATACCTCCCGAGAACGTCCTCAAAATAGCCGACCAGATGCAGTATATGGTAGGCTTGCTACTTGATGAATTGATATAGGGGGTGGGCAAATGAGCGGGACGATGTATATCAGCGGTCTGGCTTCGGGATTAAATACGGATAGTATTATCCAGCAGTTAATGGACATCGAGCGCATTCCGCTGGTAAATTTACAACAACGCCAATCAACCTATGAAACGCAGAAGAATGCCTGGCAGGATATCTATACCCGACTGACCTCTTTACAAAGTAAATTAGGGAATCTGGAGCTGGCAACTACTTTTACCAGCCTGAAGGCCACTTCCGGCAACCCGGCGGCTCTTACGGCTACGGTTGGCACGGGAGCCGTCGCCGGCAGCTACCAGGTCGGCGTTATCCAACTAGCCCAGGCTTATAAAGTAGCCAGCGTTAATCAAGTAACTACTGATGATACTGCGGCTTTAAATTTAAGTGGTACTTTTAGCATTACGGTGGGAGGACAGACCAGGAGTGTTACCGTCAGCGCTACTGACAGTTTGCAGTCCATCAGTAATTTGATTAATGCCCTACCGCCCTCAGGGCAAACCAGTCCCGGAGCCGGGGATATAGTAACGGCCAGCGTGGTGGATCACCGGCTGGTAATTACCAGCAAGACCAGCGGAGCCGCCGGGGGTATAACTTTTAGTGATCCCAATAAGGTGCTGAATAGTTTGGGTTTGGTAGATACCAGCGGGACTGTTTTAGCGGGGGCTGTCGTCCAGGCCGCCCAGGATGCCAAATTTACGGTCGACGGCCTGGCTATTTCCCGCCCAACCAATACGGTAAGCGATGTGATCGCCGGGGTGACGCTAAATCTCCTGGGGATTACCGACGCTAATAAAAATGGTACGATTGAAGCGGGAGAAACCGTCAGCTTACAAGTAGCCAATGATACCCAGCCGGCGGTTGATGCCATCCAGGCCCTGGTGGACCAGTACAACTCAGTCATGGATTTTATCAGCACTAAATTAGGGGACAAAGGTGACCTGCAGGGCGACCCCACTTTAGCGGGCATCCAGAGCCGTTTGTGGCAATTAATGACCGGCCAGGTAGCCGGATTGACCGGGAATTACCAAACGCCCTGGAGTATCGGTATCTCTACGGGACCTAATGTGGGTGACGGGGCGCTAACCTTTGACCGCAGCGGTAAAATAACCCTGGATACCACCAAACTTACCGCTGCCCTAACGGCGGACCCTAATGCCGTGGCTAATCTATTTAAAAATAGCGGCGGAACGGGTTTGGCGGAGAAACTCGACAGCTACATTGCCACCCTCGTGCGGGCAGGTGACGGGATTATCACTTCCCAGGAACAAGGGATACAAAATATCATCGATGATATGAACCAGCAAATTGCCGCCATGCAGGATCAGCTAAATGCCAAAGAAGACCAGTTGCGCCAACAGTTTACGGCCATGGAGACGGCACTGGCGTCTTTGCAGAGCCAGGGGGCCTGGTTGTCGGGGCAGCTTGCCGGATTGGGAGCCTATCAGGCGAAGTAGCTTATGCCCATTGGATTAAATCTCGTTTTATGATATTGATGTTCATGAAGCGGAGTAAAGGCGAAGATGCAAGATACAATTAATTTAGTGAGGGTAAAGACATAGCAGGCTTTAATAACAGGCTTTAATAAGTAGATATATTGATGTGACAAAGCGGATGCCGATCGAGGTGCAACATATGCTCGTAAACAACCCCTATCAGGCTTATCAGGAAAACCAGGTCCAGACCCTATCCCAGGAGAAGCTGGTCCTGATGCTCTATGACGGCGCCCTGCGTTTTTGCCGTCAGGGTCTGGCGGCCGTGGAGGAAAAGGATTATGCTGCCGTGAGCAAAAACTTGGGCCGGGCTGAGGATATTTTAAGTGAATTGATGGTGACCTTGAACCGGGAGGTAGGCGATATCGCCGAAAACTTGTTTAAACTTTATGAGTTTATGTATCGCCACCTGGTACAAGCCAACGTGAAGAAAAGCGCAAACATGATTAATGAAGTGATCGACCTTTTGCGACAACTACGCGATACCTGGGAAGAGGCAACTAAGGTTTATCAGACTCACGATTACCGCACCAGGGTGGGGATGAGCAGGCAGGGTTAGCAGGCCGAGTATTATTCATGAGGGTAATAGTATGGACGAAATAGCCAGGGTCGCTGATAAGCTGATTGCGGCTTATAACCAGGAAAAAGATTTGGTCAAGGCCTGGCAACATAAACTAGAGGAACAACTGCAGGCCATAGAAGCCGGCGCCTGGGATGATTTAAACAATCTCCTGGCGGCAGCTTTACCCTGGCGGGAAAAACTAAGCCTGGCCAGGCAAACCACGCGCCAATTGGAAAACCTTTTAGCAGCAGCTTCCGGGAGTGCGGCGCCGGATTGGGAGGATGCGGACCTGCCGCCGGTAACACACCGGGAGCTAACTGCAACCGCCCGGAATTTGTATTTAATTTGGGAAACGTGTCGTCCCCTGCAGGAAACTAGCGCAATTAAAATGCAGCAAGCTTTAGCCAGGGTCCGGGCAGAAATGGAGCAGGTACAAACAGCCCGGCAGGTGGCCCGAGCCTACCACCGGGAAAAAAGGGTCGCGCCGCGATGCCTGGATCGGCAGCTTTAATAATATATAGCATGATTCCGGTGCAAAAACCCTCTCAAAACACCTTCAAATCGACATAATGTAGCAGGAATATTTACCATAACGGCGA
>NZ_JAXGFQ010000025.1:0-47217 GCF_051020825.1 Moorella naiadis (nom. illeg.) | reverse complement strand
CACCGCCTCTAACCCGGCGTGGGCGGCCAGGATCTTTTCCGTTATGGTCATGCCCATCTGGTGTTATCCCTTCTTCCCCATTATAATTGGCTTGCAGATTGAGCAGCTATGTTCTCCTCCCCTACCTCGTAAACCACCTTGTTGATGGCGTTCAGGTAGGCGCGGGCGCTGGCTTCCAGGACGTCGGTGCTGATGCCGCGGCCGATAAAGACCCGGTTGGCATACTCGATCTTTACCGTTACCTCACCGACGGCGTCCTTGCCGCCAGTAACGGCATTGAGGGTATAAGATTTAAGGCAGACCGGGATCTGGGTCAGTTTATCGATGGCCTTGAAGGCGGCGTCCACCGGCCCTTCGCCGCAGGCGGCCTCTTCTTTTAATTCCTCGCCTACCCGGATGCCGATGGTGGCCGTGGGCACCACCCGGTTGCCGGTGGAGATGTGGATATGCTCCAGGACGAATTTCTCCGGGATGTGCTTGACTTCGTGCTCGACAATGGCCTCCAGGTCGCGGTCGCTGATCTCCTTCTTGCGATCGGCCAGTTCTTTGAAGCGGGCGAAAGCCTTATCCAGCTCGGCCTCGCTGAGTTTAAAGCCCAGTTCCTCCAGGCGGCTGCGCAGGGCGTGGCGACCGGAGTGCTTACCCAGGAAAATATTATTCTGGACCAGGCCGATCATGGCCGGATTCATGATTTCGTAGGTAGTCCGCTCTTTCAGGACCCCGTCCTGGTGAATGCCGGCCTCATGGGTGAAGGCGTTTTTGCCGACAATGGCCTTGTTGTACTGGACGGGCATACCGGTAAGGCTGCTGACCAGTTTACTGGTGCGGTAGATCTCCTCAGTGACGATGCCCGTCCGGCAGCCGTAGTAATCCCGCCGGGTGTAAAGAGCCATAATCAGTTCCTCCAGGGCGGTGTTGCCGGCCCGTTCACCGATGCCGTTGATGGCCCCTTCCACCTGCAGGGCGCCGTTCTCGATGGCCGCCAGGGAATTGGCCACCGCCATTCCCAGGTCGTTATGGCAGTGCACGCTGATCTGCACTTGATCAATACCCGCCACCCGCTGCCGGATCTGGCTGATCAGACGGCCGAACTCCGCCGGGGTGGCATAGCCCACGGTGTCCGGAATATTAAGGACAGTAGCCCCGGCCTCGATGGCAGCGACTAGCACCTGGCAGAGGAAATCCAGGTCGCTCCGGGAGGCGTCCTCCGGCGAAAACTCGATATCCTGGCAGTAGCTTTTGGCTCGAGCCACGCCTCGCCGGACGGCCGCCAGGACCTCTTCCCTGGTCAGGCGTAGTTTATACTGTAAATGAATATCTGAGGTGGCAATAAAGACGTGGATGCGCGGTCGTTGGGCCTCCTGCAGGGCCTCCCAGGCGCGGTCGATGTCGCGGTCGTTGATCCGGGCCAGGCCGGCAATGACCGGTCCCTCGACTTCCCGGGCCACAGCCCGGACGGCCTCAAAGTCGCCGGGGGAGGCAATGGGGAAGCCGGCTTCGATGACATCAACCCTGAGCCGGGCCAGCTGGCGGGCGATCTCCAGCTTTTCCTGGATGTTCAAGCTTACCCCTGGTGATTGTTCGCCGTCGCGCAGGGTGGTATCGAAAATATAAATCCGCTTCGCGCTATCTGCCAAGGTATCAACCCTCTTTCGCCAATAATCTGCACCGTAGCGTGGTGATCGGAAACTGGCTTCTAAAATAGGCCTCTGCCAATAACCGCTGCGAGGCTGGCGGGTACAGACTCCAGGCTCCATGGTTCTCGGCTAGCAAACTTAGCGCTCAGCCTTGCTCAGCGACGGGGGTGGCTGGACTTTATCCCTTTGAACATTCATGACGGGGCGTGCTACTTATCGTTCCTGAAGTCACGTTATGATCCCCATCCCGTTCACCGTCGCCTCGCCGCGGCTTCGCTGAGTTTGCTGACACCTCGAACCAAGTTGCCTTCCGCCTGTACCCGCTAGCCTTTTCTTAGCCTACATTTTCCGGCAGCAGCATCTCATCCAGGCCGGCGCCCTCTGGGACCATGGGGTAAACCATCTCTTCCGGGCTGATGATACATTCGATGAGGGTCAGCCGGTCGTTACCCATGGCCCGGGCCAGAACGGGCACTACTTCTTCCTGCTTAGTAATCCGCAGGCCCTCGGCGCCGTAGCACTCCGCCAGGCGGACAAAGTCAGGATTAGCAGTAAACTCGACGGCTGTATACTGGCGGTCGTAATAGAAGTGCTGCAGCTGGCGCACCATGGCCAGGCTCTGGTTATTAAAAAGCAGGATTTTCAAGGGTAAACCCTGCTCCATGGCCGTACCCATCTCCGCCATGCTCATCTGGAAGCTGCCATCGCCGGTGATCAGCCACACCTGTTTATCCCGCCGGGCCAGGGCGACGCCTACGGCCGCCGGCAGGCCGTAACCCATGGTCCCCAGGCCGCAGGAGGAGACGAAGCTGCGGGGTTCCGTATAGCCGTAAAAGAGAGCGGCCCACATCTGGTGCTGGCCGACGTCGGTGACGATAATAGCCTGGCCGCGGGTCATTTCCCCCAGGCGTTCCATTACCCACTGGGGCCGCACCTCGCCGCCCCGGCCGTAGGTCAGGGGATAAAGGTTCCGCAACTCCTTGATCCGCTGCAGCCAGGAAGGGTGGCTGGCCGGCTCCACCAGGGGCAGGAGTTCCTGCAAAATGCAGCTAATATCCCCCACCAGGGGTAGATCCACGCGGACGTTTTTGCCTATCTCCGCCGGGTCAATATCCAGGTGGGCAATCCGGGCCCGGGGGGCGAATTTCTCCAGGGCCCCCGTCACCCGGTCGTCAAAACGTACCCCTAGCCCCACCAGGAGGTCGCATTCCATGAGGGCATGGTTGGCACAGGGCTTGCCGTGGAGGCCCACCATGCCCAGGGCCAGGGGATTATCCTCGGGGAAGGCTCCCAGGCCGGTCAGGGAAGTCACGACCGGTACCTGGAGTTTTTCGACCAACTGGCGCAAATAATCCTCGGCCCGGGAAGCCAGGACCCCACCCCCGGCGAAGATTAGCGGCCGCTCCGCCTCGCCCAGGAGCCGCGCCAGGGCGCGCAGCTGGCCCGGATGGCCCTGGTAGGTAGGTTTATACCCGCGCAGCTCCACCCTCTCCGGCAGCGGCGCCCGGCAGGGAGCCAGGGCCACATCCTTGGGTATATCCACCAGTACCGGCCCCGGCCGGCCGGTACTGGCGATATAAAAGGCTTCTTTAGCAATACGGGGTAATTCCTCGACGTCCTTGACCAGGTAGTTATGCTTGGTAATGGGAATGGTGATGCCGGTAATGTCCGTCTCCTGGAAGGCGTCGCTGCCCACCATCCGCGTCGGTACCTGGCCGGTAAAAATAACCACCGGCACCGAATCCATATAAGCGGCGGCGATGCCGGTGACCAGGTTGGTCGCCCCCGGCCCTGAAGTGGCCAGGCAGACCCCGGTCTTACCGCTGATCCGGGCGTAACCGCTGGCGGCATGGACGGCATTTTGCTCCTGGCGGACCAGGATGTGGCGGATGGAAGTACGGGCCAGCTCGGCGTAGAGGGGTAGTACCGCGCCACCGGGATAGCCAAAGATCAGTTCTACCCCTTCGGCCTGAAAGGTCTCTATAACGGCCCGGGCCCCGGTGCGCTCCTTACTCCCCTGTGTCATTGCCGCTGCCCTCCATTCCCCTGGTCTTCGCCCCCCGGAGCATGGCGATCTTACCTGTCCGCACTACCTCCCGGATACCGAAGGGCCGCAGGGAATTCTCGATGGCGTCGATCTTATCGGCATCGCCGGTAGCCTCAATAATCAAGCTGTTACGGGCGATATCGACAATCCGCGCCCGGAAGATATCGACAATCTGCATGATCTCCCCCCGCACAGCGGGTTCGGCGTTGACTTTAATGAGGATTAACTCCCGCCCTACGTAAGGATCGGCGGTGATATCGCTAATTTTAATCACATCAATAAGTTTATTGAGCTGCTTGCCGACCTGTTCGATGATCTGCTCGTCGCCGTCGACGACGATGGTCATGCGGGAAATAGAAGGGTTTTCGGTCCGGCCTACAGCCAAGCTGTCAATATTGTAACCCCGGCGGCTGAAGAGGCCCGCCACCCGGGTCAGGACACCGGGGCGGTTTTCTACCAGGACTGAAAGGGTACGCTTCATGCTCCCCTACCTCCCGTCACCATCTTATTGAGGGTGCCCCCCGGCGGCACCATGGGGAAGACGTTCTCCTCCCGGTCGATCTTCACGTCCAGCAGGAAGGGACCCGGGGTCGCCAGGGCTTCAGTCAAGGCCGGGACGACTTCCTCGCTGGTCAATACCAGCCGCCCCGGGATGCGGTAGGCTGCGGCTACCTTGACAAAATCCGGGTTGCCGAGCATCTCCGAGTAGGCGTAACGCCGGTCAAAGAAGAACTCCTGCCACTGGCGTACCATTCCCAGGTAACCGTTGTTCATAATGATGATTTTTACCGGCAGCTGGTAGTGGCTGATGGTGGCCAGCTCCTGGATATTCATCTGGAAACTGCCGTCACCGGTGATGGCCACTACCATCTCCCCCGGCCGGGCTATGGCGGCACCCATGGCCGCCGGCACGCCAAAGCCCATGGTGCCCAGGCCGCAGGATGAAAAGAAAGCCCGGGGCCGTTCCAGGGGGTAGTAGTGGACGGCCCACATCTGGTGCTGGCCGACGTCGGTGGCGATCAGGGCCTGCCCTTTAGTAAGATTGTATAATTCCTCCAGGACATATTGGGGCTTCAGACCGCACCTTTCATAACGCAGGGGGTTTTCGTCCTGCCAGCGCCGGATCTGCTGGCGCCAGGCCGGGTGTTCCCCTTTTTCCGGCAGTTTCTCCAACAAGGCTGCCAGGCCCTGGCGGGCATCGCTGACAATGGGGATATGGGCCGTGACGACCTTGCCGATCTCGGCGGCGTCAATATCAATATGAATAATTTTCGCTTGCGGAGCGAAAGCTTCAATTTTTCCCGTCACCCGATCGTCGAAGCGGACGCCGACCCCGATGATGAGGTCCGTCTCACACATGGCGTAGTTGGCCGCTGCCGTGCCGTGCATACCGACCATGCCGACAAAGAGGGGACTGGTTTCCGGGAAGCCCCCCTTACCCATCATGCTCATGACCACCGGGATATCCTGACCCTCGGCCAGCTGCCGCACCTCTTCATGGGCCCCGGAGGTAATTACCCCGCCCCCGATAAAGAGGAGGGGCCTTGCGGCAGCGGCTATGGCGGCGGCCGCCTGGTTTACCTGCAGGGCATGGGGTAACACCTTGCTCCGGTAACCGGGCAGGTGCAGTTTAGGCGGGTAGCGAAAGACCGCCCGCTGGGTAGTAAGATCCTTGGGAATATCAATCAAGACCGGTCCTGGCCGGCCGGTGGTGGCAATATAAAAAGCCTCGTGGATGGTAGCTGCCAGGTCGTGGACGTTCTTTACCAGGTAATTGGCCTTGGTTACGGGCAGGGTAATGCCCGTAATGTCGGCTTCCTGGAAGGAATCGTGGCCGATCATCTCGACACTGACCTGGCCGGTGAGGGCTACCAGGGGAATGGAGTCCATATAGGCGTTGGTAATACCCGTCACCAGGTTGGTAGCTCCCGGGCCGGATGTGGCAATACAGACGCCGGGTCTGCCGCTGGCGCGGGCGTAACCCTCGGCGGCATGGGCAGCACCCTGCTCATGCCGCGTCAGGATATGGCGGATACTGGAAACCGCCAGTTCGTGATAGAGGGGGAGGACGGAACCGCCCGGGATACCGAATACGGTATCCACGCCCTCGGCCTGGAGGGCTTTAATGATAATCTCCGCCCCGGTTAGTTTTTTCGCTTCAGCTCGATCCCCAATGGTAAAAAGCACCCCTTTGCGCTTAAGATATTTTGACAAGATGGGTTCCCGCCTGGCGCCGCAGTCTTTATGCCAGCACCGCGCCCTTAGCCCCGGAAGTAACCATGCGCGCGTAGCGGGCCAGGTAACCGCTGGTGATCTTCGGCGGCGGCGCCTGCCAGTTATGCCGGCGCCGGGCGATTTCCTCTTCGGCTACCTTTAATTCTAATTTACCAGCTTCAATATCAATGGCGATGGTATCGCCCTCTTCGACCAGGGCGATAAGGCCCCCAGCCGCCGCCTCCGGCGAGACGTGGCCGATGGAAGCACCCCGGCTGGCTCCTGAGAAACGCCCGTCGGTGATGAGGGCCACGGAACTATCCAGGCCCATACCGGCCAGGGCCGCCGTGGGGCTGAGCATCTCCTGCATCCCCGGGCCACCCCGCGGTCCCTCATAACGGATGACAATGACATCCCCGGGTTTAATTCTCTGACCCATGATGGCGGCAAAGGCCTCTTCCTCGCTGTTAAAGACCCGGGCCGGCCCTTCATGCTGCATCATCTGCGGCAGGACGGCGCCCTTCTTGACCACGGCGCCCTCGGGAGCCAGGTTGCCGTACAGGACAGCCAGGCCGCCCTCGGCGCTGTAGGGGTCTTCGACGGGCCGGATAACCTCCCGCCGGCTGACCTCCCGGCCGCCGATGTTTTCCGCCACCGTCCGGCCGGTTACCGTCAGGAGGCTGCCGTCAATCAGGCCGTGGCGGTAGAGTTCATTCATTACCGCCGGGATGCCCCCGGCTTCGTCCAGGTCTTGGATGTGCTGGCTGCCGGCCGGGCTGAGCTTGCAGATCTGGGGCGTACGGCGGTTAATCTTCCCGAAAATCGTGAGATCCAGCTCGACCCCGGCTTCGTGGGCAATGGCCGGCAGGTGCAGGCAGGTGTTGGTGGAACCTCCCAGGGCCATATCTACGGTTACGGCATTACGGAAGGCCGCAGCCGTCATGATGTCCAGGGGCCGGATATTCTTCTGCAAGAGCTGCATCACCTGCATGCCGGCTTCCTTAGCCAGGCGCACCCGGGCGCCGCTGACGGCCGGGATGGTGCCGTTACCGGGTAGGCCCAGACCTAAGGCTTCCACCATGCAGTTCATAGTGTTGGCGGTAAACATGCCGGCACAGGAACCGCAGCCCGGGCAAGCGCAGTTCTCCAACTCCGCCACCTCGGTTACCGTCATTTTACCGGCCTGGGTGGCGCCTACCGCTTCAAACATGGTGTTTAAGTCAACATCCCGGCCCTGGTAACGGCCGGCCAGCATGGGACCGCCACTGACAAAGATGGCCGGGATATTCAACCGGGCCGCCGCCATTAACATACCAGGCACGATTTTATCGCAGTTAGTAATAAACACCAGCGCGTCAAAGGGATGGGCAATGGCCATCACCTCCACCATATCGGCGATTAGTTCCCGGCTGGCCAGGGAGTACTTCATACCCACATGGTTCATAGCCAGGCCGTCACAGACGCCAATGGTGGGAAACTCCAGGGGCGTACCACCGGCCAGGCGCACCCCCGCCTTGACAGCCTCAGCCAGGGTATTTAAATGAAAATGGCCAGGGATCAATTCGTTATGGGCGTTGACAATGCCGATAATGGGCTGCGCGATCTCCGCGTCCGTCAGGCCCATGGCCTTGAGCAGGGAGCGGTGGGGGGCCTTGGCCAGCCCCGTTTTCATAGCGTCACTGCGCATGCCTTTCCTCTCCTATCTTTTTAAAAGATTTCCGGGCCGTCGGTTTTGGTTAACTCCCGGTAACGGGCAATTAGATCCCTGGTTATGGGGCCTGGCTGGCCGTTACCAATGGGCCGGCCGTCGACTTTAACTACCGGAATGGCCTCCGCCGCCGTGCCGGTGAGGAAGCATTCGTCGGCCACATAAACGTCGTGGCGGGTAAAGACCTTCTCGTAAACCGGAATGCCGGCTTGGGCCGCCAGTTCCATGACGGCGTTACGGGTAATACCTTCCAGGAGGCCGACAAAGGGCGGCGGGGTAATTAACTGCCCGTTCTTAACAATGAAGATGTTATCGCCGGTGGCCTCAGCCACGTAACCCTCTTTATTCAGGAAAAGCCCTTCCGGAGCGCCAGCCCGGGTGGCCTCCATTTTAGCGATGATGTTATTCAGGTAGTTCAGGGACTTGATGCGCGGGTCCAGGGCATCAGGAGCGTTACGCCGGGTCCCCAGGGTCACCAGTTCCAGGCCCTTTTCGTAGAGTTCCGCCGGATAGAGTTCAATGGCCGCCGCGATGCAAAAGATGGACGGCCGGGGGCACTTGCGGGGATCGAGGCCCAGGTCGCCCTTACCCCGGGTAATGACCAGGCGGATATAGGCATCCTGCAGGTTATTGCGCCGGCAGGTCTCCAGCACCACTGCGATCATTTCCTCTTTGCTCAGGCCAGGGTCCAGGTTGATCGACCGGGCGGAATCATACAGCCTGTTGATATGCTCTTTTAAACGAAAAACCCGACCGTAGTAGGCGCGGATCCCCTCAAAGACACCGTCGCCATAGAGCAGGCCATGATCAAAGACAGACAACTTCGCCTCTTCTTCGTCGACATACTCACCGTCAAGATAGATAGTCAGCCCCACGATTTCTCCTCCTCATATACCGGTCGGTGGTGGGCGCCGGGGCCGGCGCGACAAAAGCCGCAAAATATGTTTATGTTTCAGTATAAAGAACCGTATACCAGGTGTCAAGGATTTTTCGCCGATGGTAAAGATTAAGTATTGGTTAAGCAAAAAATAAGGGCTGCCACGAAAGGCAACCCTTACTTTTTTATTCTCCTGTGCTGCAGCTTACGGCGTGAAGGGTACCTGCATACCAGTAAAGACGTAGGCCTGGAGCCAGACCAGGGTGCTCAGGAGGATGGCCAGGGCCAGGCTGTGCCAGACGACGTTACGGAAGATGGGGCCAACGGCCTGCATACCCTCTTCATGGTTTTCATAACAGGCTACCGTGGAAACGACGATACTCTGGGCGTCAATCATCTTACCCATAACACCGCCGGTACTGTTGGCCGTAACGATGAGGACCGGATTCAACCCCAACTGTTCCGCCGTAATCCGCTGCAGGCTGCCGAACATGGCGTTGGAGGAGGTGTCGCTGCCGGTGAGGAAGACCCCCAACCAGCCGAGCATGGAGGCAAAGAAGGGATAGGCCGCCCCGGTGCGGGTGAAGGCCAGGCCTAGGATGGCGTCGGTGCCAGCATAGCGGGTGGTAAAGCCTAGACCGACAACCGTGGTGATCACCGTAATGGGCACCTTCATCCTGGTAACTGTACGGCGGAAGGCCTCTGACCATTGGGCCGGCGTCAACCGCAGGACGAAGAACCCGGAAATTAAAGCAGCAATCATAATGCCCGTGCCGGCGGCCGACAGCCAGTTAAAGACATAAATGGCGCCCTCCAATTCAGGCTTGGTCCCGTGGACCACCGGCGGTGTACGGAAAACTACCCCATGCAAGAAGGGCATGGCGAGCTTAGGTGCAGAGATACTATTAAGAAAGCTTTTCCAGAAGTCCATACCCCAGAGGAAAACGGCCGCCGCCAGGAGGACCCAGGGCAACCAGGCCTGGATAATCTCCCCGGTAGTATACTTGGGGCCCTGCATTTTTTTAACCGCTACAGCACTGGCAGCCGCCGCTTCGGGATTGGTGAATTCATCTTCCGAAAAAACAATGTGTTTTGGTTGCCAGACTTTGAGGAACAGGGCGGTTATGATCATGCTGACAATACCGCTCATAATATCTACCAGCATGACGTTGCCCGCCTGGGACATTAGTAACTGGGTCAGGGCGAAAGAGGCGCCGCAGACCAGGGTCGCCGGCCAGACCTCCCAGATATCCTTCCACTTGCCTTTATCCATAAAGACCAGGGTCGCCACCAGCCAGAAGGGGACGATGATGGAGAAGAAGGGCAACTGGCGACCGGCCATCATGGTTATCAAGTGCTCGGGAATGCCACTAACCTTACCCAGCATAATGATCGGTGTGCCAATGGCTCCCCAGGCTACCGGTGCTGTATTGGCAATCAAGCAGATTACGGCTGCCTGGAGGGGACGGAAGCCCAGGCCGACCATCATGGCTCCGGCCACAGCCACCGGGGTGCCAAAGCCGGCGGCACCCTCCATGAAGGCGCCGAAGCTAAAAGCCACCAGCAGTGCCTGTAAGCGCCGGTCCGGGGTAATGCCGGCCACCGTGTTTTTAACGATCTCAAATTTACCGGTCACCAGGGTCATGGTATAAAGGAAGATAGCTGAAAAGACAATCCAGCCAATGGGCAGGAGCCCGTTAAAGGCACCCATGACGAAGGCGCTAATAGCCGTCGGCACCGGCATTCTCATCATCAATACTGACACCAAGATGCCGACCACGGCCGCGCTGATGGCCGCATAAGGAGCAAAGATGCCCCGATGTTTGTGGCCATACTTATCCGTCCAGGGATGGATGGCCAGCAGGTACAGGAGGACGACGATGGGTAGGGCGGCAAAGACAGTCGACAGGAAGACATTGCCCAGGGGGTTATAATTTTGATAGTAGGGCAAAAGAATCCCTCCTCGTAAAGAAAATAAGGTAAATCAGTGCTCGAGTTACCGAACGGACAGCAGTGTTAAAGGATGGACCCAAAGAAGAAATAGTGACTCCGTTGCTACTATAGTAAACCTTATAAAACTATCCCCTTGGAACATTCCCACCCCCCTCTTCTTGGATCATATGCCCCCTGGCCGGACGGCATGCCCTTTCTAGTTAAATGGCAGCCACCTGGTGGCCAGACCAGGTAATTTTATATATTCAACAAAAGACCAGATTCTCCTGCTAAATGGTCTAAAAATTTTCTTTTGATTACAAACTTGTGATATATATAACATGCTTTGCGGCGTATAAATTCCGGCCCCCGGTAGATGCTAAGGATAAACCACAGGAAAGGAGCTCTATCTATGGCCAAATTGGAGGAATTGGAAATCGCCCATTTAAGTGATGAGCAAAGCAAGCGCTTGCAGGAAACGGAGAAACTAATTAATGCCGCCGGTAATCAGGATATCTACCTGCTGGCTTTGAAGAAAAAGTAAGGTGAAGGAAAATGTCCCTTAATGGCCTTATACGCCAGGTTATCCACCGTGCCGTCGGCCTGGGTGAAGGCCTGGCGACCATGCCGGTCAAGGCCTTCCGGGAACTCTTTGAAGACGAACAGCAGCAACAACCGCCGGCATCTTGAGATTATCCAGCCGCTCAGGCAGCGACATCCTAAGTACCAGCCCCGCTCCCCAGGATACCGGCTTAAAAAGAAAGCCCGGAAAACTCTTGTTCCCGGGCTTACAGCCCCCATAAGTGGGGCTTTTTATATTATCTTTAATGGCAACCGCTGCAGCTGCTGCAGCTACCGCCACTGCAACTGCTCCCCGTAGAACTAAGCCCGGGTTCACCCTTGCGGGCGTAGAGGAAACCAGTAAACCTCTGGCTCACTTTACCGCCACACTCCGGGCAACGGACCTTATCCCTATCCTTAATCGCCGCAAACTTGCTAAAAAGATGACCGCACTCATCGCATTTGAAATCATAGGTCGGCATGATGTCATCTCCCTTCCTTGGTGATTATAACACCTCGCGCCCTTCTCTGCCAGCACCGGCAACCGAACCCTCCCCGCCTGCCGGCGGTACAGCCTCCGGTGGCAGGACGCGACAAACAAAGTGATCCGGGTCCACCGTCAGGTCCAGGGAAGAGGGTACGGTATAGGGCTTTCCATCGGCATGGTAAATAAGACGTACCCGCGGCTGGTGGGAATGCCCCCGGGCAGTGCCGGTAACCACCCCGACCTCGCCGTTATTCAATTTCACCATAGTTCCCACGGGGTAGGCAGCTACATTGAGCAAAAAGGCCTTGATTATCCGGTAGTCATGGGTAAAATTCCCTGCTCCGGCCAGCATTTCGTAGGCTTCATAGGGCGGGTAAGCTCGCCGGTAAACCCGGTCTGCCGTCAGGGCATCGTAAACGTCGACGACACCAGTAATCCGGGCGAATTCATGGATCTCTTCCCCTTTCAATCCCCGGGGGTAACCGCTGCCGTTATAGCGTTCGTGGTGTTCCAGGGCCACCCGGGCCGAGACCAGGCTTACTTCCTTCTGCAGCCGCAGGATATCGAAACCGTACTGGGCATGATGGCAAACCAGCTCGTATTCCTCCACCGTCAGCCGGCCGGGTTTATTCAAAATATGTAAGGGTATACAGGTCTTACCGATATCATGGAGCAGGGCGCCCATCCCCAGGTGCAGAAGGGCGGAGCGGGTGTAATGCAGGGTCAGACCTGTAACCAGGGCCAGGATGCAGACATTCACCGAGTGGGCGAAGGTATAATCGTCCAGGGTACGGATGTCGGTCAAATTAAGCATCAATTCTTTCCGATCCAGGAGATCCTCCAGGAGGCTGTTGATCACCCGTTCAAGACGGGTGTAATCAGCCAGCAAGGGCGTATGGTCCCTTTCCCCCTCATGCCAGGAGCCGAAGAGGTCTTTCATGACCTTGATAGCCTGCAGCCGGGTTTTCTCGCTGACGACGTCTTCTATTTCCAGATCGTCAAGAATCCCATCCCGGACATATACTGCCGGTATGCCTAGTTCCCTTAAGCGAATCAGGTAGCTGGGCTTCAGGGTCATCCCTTCATTTAGTAAAACCCGGCCCTCGGCATTGTAAATAGCCCGGGCCACCACCATCCCCGGCTGCAAGGCATCAACTGGCATTTTACGCACTAACGGCCACTCCTCTTCCCGCCACGCCTTTATTTCGACACCGGGGAAAAAAATCCTTCCCGGCAAAGAGCCCCCGGGGGCAGGGCGGCAGGAAAAACAACTGCTGGTAGCGAACTTTTTATTAAACAGGTTTGCAGGGAGATGATACTTATGCCCCTGGCTACCGTCCAAATCTGGGAAGGTGTCGACCGGGCCAGCAAGCAGAAACTCATCGAAGCCTTCCGCGCGGCCATGATCAAATACGGGGGCCTGGACCCGAAGGAGATCTATATCGTTATCCAAGATCTATCCCGGGATAGCTATACCATTAAGAACGTCTTGAGTTCCGAGGACACCCTGACCTGCGCCACCGTCCGCGGTTGCTCCTTCAGCGGCCAGGAGGGCTGCCTGCTGAAGCAGGGTAAAAACTGCTGGGAGACGGACCATGGTTGCCCCTTGAACCCCTGCGCCGGCAAACACGATGAGTGTAACTTTTTCCGCCATGTCCAGTTGATGGAGGTTGTCAACCAGTAATTCATTTTAGCCCAGTCGTACTTCTGAGCTTCCGTGTTATTAAAGGGGAGTTAACCCTTCCAAAAGGACGCTATCAAAAAAACCACCCTGACTGGGTGGTTTTTCTTATTTTGAATGCTGGTTGTGGGGGAAAATGCTGTAACCGGGATCCCTTTGCTGGCGGTAGAGGTAATACCCTAGGGCCAGAACCGCTCCGGCTAGAATAACAATGCCATAAATCAATGCCTGCACCCCCATAAATCGGCTGGTACCCGTTTATTAACAAAGCTCTTATTGACCTTACCTACATTTCTTAGTATAGGGGGTAGTAACCGGAGTGTCAAGGTTTGAACCTGGCGACAGATTGACGCAGCAAAACAAAATTCACGCCAGGCCGACCCGGCCGACCAACCCGTGTTCGTGCAGGCTCACTGTATCCTTCAGGACGCGGATATACTTTATTTCCGGATCCTCCGGCCCCTGCAAGTCGGCGTGTTCATTTTTGAGCAGGGTGACGTAATCGATAATCTCCCTGGTAATGACCTCGCCCGGGCACACCAGGGGGATGCCCGGTGGGTAGGCCGTGATCGCCTCGGCGCTAATCTCGCCCTCGGCCTGCTCCAGTTCCAGGCTGCGGGTCTGGCTATAGAACGCCTCCCGGGGTAAGGCCGCCATCCGGGGGATGGCCGGCAGGGGCGGGCAAAAGCGAATTATGTTTTTCCGAGAGCGTTCCTCGGCGATGGCTTTAAAGGCGGCTACCAGCCGGCCGGCGGTCTCTTCGTTGTCGCCGATGGAGACCAGGAGCAGGACGTTATAAAGGTCAGAGAGTTCTACCTGGATCTTGTATTCCTGCCGCAGCAGGTTTTCCATTTCATAACCCGACATCCCCAGGCCCTGGACGTTAACGGTAATCTTGGTGGGATCCAGGTAGCTGCACCCCGGCAGGTGAGTCACCTCATCGCCCATAATGGCTAGACCCTCAATGCGAGCCAGCTCTCCGCGAATCCACCGGGCCAGGGCCAGGGTGCGATCCAGGAGTTCCCGACCCCGAAGGGCCATCTGCTTCCGGGCCACATCCAGGGAGGCCAGCAGGATATATGAGGGACTGGTGGTCTGAGAGAGGTTCAGGACAGCTTTAATATGCTTGGGGTCCAATCTCCCGCCCTGGAGGAGAAGAAAAGAACTCTGGGTCATAGAACCGGCCAGTTTATGGGCGCTGCTGGCCGCCAGGTCGGCTCCTGCCTCCATGGCCGAGTCAGGCAGGGCGTCATGAAACTTCAGGTGGGCACCGTGGGCCTCATCCACCAGGACCGGCACGTTATACCTGTGGGCGACGACGACAATCTCCTTTAAAGGGGGTACGGTGCCGTAATAATTGGGGCTGATAACGAAAACGGCCTTTGTATCCGGGTGTTCCCTTAACGCCCCTTCTACCTGTTCCGGGGTAATGCCCATGGAGATGCCAAAGTCCGCATTGATGGCCGGTTCGATATAGACCGGCCGGGCACCGCTCAGAATCAACCCTCCCAGGGCCGAGCGGTGGGCGTTACGGGGGATGATAATCTTATCCCCCGGCTGGCAGACGGCCAGGATCATGGCCTGGATACCGGAGGTGGTACCGTTGACCAGAAAAAAGGCCTGTTCTGCTCCATAGGCCGCCGCCGTCAGTTCCTCTGCCTCCCGGATGACATCCCGGGGATTGCAGATATTATCCAGTCCCGGCACGCAGGTGAGGTCCATGGCCAGGACCTTCTCACCCACGTATTCTTTAAACTCGGGCAGGGCCCGGCCCTGTTTATGGCCAGGCACATGGAAAGGTATAATGCCTGCATCGATATATTGCTTTACCGCTGTAAAAACCGGCGTCCGGGTCTGGTCCAGCACGGCCATCGCCCCCATGTATCTTTTGCAACAGAAATTATTACAACATAAACCTGGTTGAGATGCAAGAAGTTTTTTCCCTATATTTTTATGGGTTGCGGCCGGATTCAGTGACTCTGAATCAAAAAAGGAGCTATCAGAATGGCTCCTTTGAAAACAGATGTGCGAGGTGGGAGGTGAGAAGTGGGAGGCTGGTAGAAACGGGCTACGCCGGTTCCTGATTAAAGCTAGCCCAGCCTGTCACGGGGCCGGCGGTTACAGGCGAAAGGCGACTTTGGTTTGAGGCGTCAGCAAACTCAGCGAAGCCGAACCGCGGCGGCGGTGAACGGGATGGGGATCGTAACGTGGCTTTAGAAGCGAAAAGTAGCACACTCCGTTACGAGTGATTAAAGGGATAATACCCAGCCACCCCCGCCGCCGCGGAAGGCTGAGCGCCAAGTTTGCTAGCCGAAAACCACCGGAGCCCGAGCCTGTACCGCCAGCCACTGCTGTATCAGCTGTTTTCATGCTTTCGTTGTGGGGGGCACTAGCCCCCCACGAGCGGCTCCTTTGCTATTTAGCTCCTAATTCCTCGGCTTCCTGCTCCAGGTCGTCGCGGCGGCCGACTTTGACAAAGCGGTCCTGCAGTTTGGCCATGACCTCTGGCATGGTGGTATACTCCATATCCTCCAAGGGCAGGCGGTGGGGCTCAAAGGGACCCAGGGAACGCAGGTAGTTGGCGATCTCGTTAGCCGTCTGGCGGGCCTTATCAAAGGCCACATCGCCGAAGAAGTCCTGGGGACCAACCAAGCGTCCCCCAGCCAGCTGGAAGCCCATGGCCACCACCCGCGGCGGCCCGTCAAAACGCGTCGGCGCTGACTGGTTCATCCCTACCGGCATCAGGGGGCCAACATGGGAACCGCGCATCCAGCCGGCCACCAGGTGGGGGTTGGCGAAGGGCTCCAGGGCTTCACCCACAGCTGGCAGGCCGCTCTGGCAGCGGACGATACAGACCGGGTCGTCTTTCCCCACGTAGCGCCCGGCCATGAGGTTTAGACGCTGGGTGCTGGACACGGCAGCGATTTCGCCTGTAGTTTTTGAGTGAACGCTCTTGATGCAGTAACGGCCTGGAGCGCCGATAAAGACCAGGAGATCGTAAAGTTCTTCGGGTAAAGAGAACTCCACCCGCTCGTTCTTGATCAGGTCATAAACCTCAAAGCGAAAGCCCTGGTGCATCTTGGGGTCAATGACCAGGCCGATGGTATTAAAGGGATCGGCGAACATTTTATACAGGGGGAGATTCCATGCTCCGGGCTCGGTTTTATCGGCGGCAAAAACGATCACCGGCTCGCTCCTGCGTTCCTCAAACTCCATTTCCGCCACGCCGGGTCCCATGCCCTTGATATTGCCGGAAAAGGCATCCGACAAGAGGTCCTGGCCGGCGCCGTAGAGCTTCAGCTCCCGGGCCACCTCCGTACACTGGAGAAAAACATTCCAGGCTAAATGATGAATTTCCGGGCAATCGACGCCATATTTATGGGTCATGATGAGGTCAATGTCATCACCGACATGGGCCACCCGGTAGTCAATGAGAAGTTTGCTTCCGGCCAGGGAGCGTTCCGCTGTCTCCAGCAGGCGCGGGTGGACGCTGGAGTGACCAACATAACCGCCAATATCAGCCTTAATAACGCTCAAGGTAATCCTTTCACCCAAAGTAGCATAGCCTCCTTACCCAAATTAAAAGTAATTGTGTTATACTATATGCCATCATATTCGATATAGAATAGCATATTCCTTCTTTTGTAATATGTTTTTTGGATAAAAAAATAAGGGGCCTGAGCGGACCCCAGAATGACGGGATAAAATAGGATGTGATTGAAGAGCAGACAAGATGGCATGGAACACGAGATATTTAGCCTTTGCTAATTTGTCCCCGGCCATAAGGGCTTTGCCGGCGTCACCGGGTAATCGGCACTTCTAAGATAACAGCACCCGCCATACAGGCGTCTACGGAGATGCCCACCGGCCCTGTACCCGCCCCTCTAAGGTAACGGCACCCCCGCCGGCATCCCGGCGATAACCAGGCCGGCGGCAATAGCCACGGCGCTAATCAGGGTCATAATCACACCGATCTTGAAGAGGTCTTTAAAGCTAAAATAACCATAGGCGTAGGGCAAAACAAAGGAGGGACTCTCAGTCACCAGGATAAAGTGGGTAGAAGAGGCAAAGCCAGCGGCAATGGCCAGGGATAACACCGGCAGGGCGTTTTGCTGGGCATAGGCAATGATAAAGGGTACATTGACCGAGGCCGCCGCCGTAAAACTGGAGAAGCCCAGGGAATCCACCGCTACCAGCAGGGTAACCGCCAGGGGCTGGAGGGCATGGGGCAGGACGGCCATGGGTTTCAGGGCATGCTGGGCCACCCACTGGGCCAGGCCGCTCTGGCTGGCCCCCAGGCCCAAGGCGAAGCCGCCCACCACCAGCATCAGCGCGCCCCATTCCAGACGTTTTTCCACATCGCTCCATTTTTTAAAAACACCAAAGCCCGGCATGGACAGGAGGCCCAAAATAATTAGCGACACCAGGGCGATGGGCATCTTATTCCAGGACCCGGTAAGCCATAGGACTACTGCCAGGAGGAAGACGACCAGGGTGGTAATCTCCTCCACGGACCAGGAACCCATACTTCTCAATTCCTTGCGGATAACCTCTTTCCCGTAAGGCAATTCTTTAATTTCTGGAGGAAAAATTTTGAGAATCAGCCACCAGGAAATAAGGCCGACCACCAGGAATATTGGCGTGGCTATGGCCACCCAGTCCAGGAAGGAGACCGCTATTTTAGCCTTGGTAAGAAAACTCATGGTAATCACGTTAGAAGCCACCCCCGAGGGGGTACAAATGCCGCCCAGGGTCGAACCGAACATGATGGCCATCATCAATCCCCGTCCCAGGTTACTCTCCCCCGGTTTGGCATCCACCGATTGCAGCAGGCCGACAACGATAGGCAGCATCATGGCCACTACGGCCACGTCGGTGACAAACATGGAGATAACGAAGGATACCAGGAAGTAAATACCGATTACCCGATTAACTTTGGTACCGGAAAGGGCGAGTAACAAGTAGGTGATGCGCTTGCCCAGGCCGGACATGGTAAAGGCCACCGACAGGGCCAGCACGCCCACCAGGAAGGGGACAAAGCTGTCGCCGAAACTCTGGGCGATGGATTTATCAAGGCTGAGAATTCCCGTAAAGTGGAGCATCACCGGGACCATGAGGGCCGTCACCGGGATGGGTAGGGTCTCCGTCAGCCACCAGAAAACTGTCGTCACCATGACCCCCAGGGTGCGCATGGCCTGGGGTTTCATATCAGCCGGCACCGGTAAAATGGAGAAAAGCCCCAGGATGGCCAGGCCGATAATAAAGTAAACCCATTTGATGCCGGAATTTTTCGCAGCCGCAACCGGCTGCTGGCCGGTCGTGCCGGCTTGACTGGCAGTAGCCATTATTTATCCCCGCCTTTACTTCAAGATTGTATTGTCATGGGGAAATTAAACGATTAATATTATAAAAGGTTGGGGGAGCAGCCCCTGAGAAGCTGCCGGGCTTCAGGCTGCCCCCGCCGCTAACGGCCCTTTCCGGGCCGTTAGTTCCATTCTAGGGGTTAATAACCACTTTCATAGCCCCGTCCTTACGATTGACGAAGTAATCCAGGCCCTTCTGGAACTCCTCCAGGGGGAAGGCGTGGGTCATGATGGGTTTAGCGTCGATCTTGCCCTGGGCCATCAGGGACAGGGCGCGCTTGCAGTTCTGGTTGCCCTCGCCGCGTACCGTTAAGAGGCTGATCTGGTTTAAAACGACATAATCCAGGTTGGCCGTCACCGGCTCCTTATAGAAGGAGACCAGAACCATGACGCCACCTTTTTTAGCCGACTTAATGCCATACTCGAAGGACTGGGAATTGCCGGCGCATTCAAAGACCCTTTCGGCGCCCTTGCCGCCGGTAATGGCCATGACCTCCGCCACAGGATCGGCCACCTCGCGGATATTAATGGTATGGGTGGCCCCCAGCTCGCGGCCCTTGGCCAGGCGCTCTTCCCTGGTACCCATAAGGATGATCCTTTCAGCCCCCAGGGCCCGGGCGCCCTGAACCACTGACAGGCCGATAGGCCCGGGGCCGATGACCAGGACCGTATCGCCGGCGATATAGCCGCCACTCTTGTCGATAGCATAGAGGGCGCAGCCGGCTGTGGTCACATAGGTAGCCTCGTTAAAGGTGATATTATCGGGGATCTTGTAGACTGAGTTGATATGCTGGACAGCGTACTCGGCAAAGCCGCCGTCGACGGTCATCCCGGCGGCGCGGTGGCCTTTATCCAGGCGGCCGTAGTTCAGGCAGGCGGTATACTTACCGTCAATACAGTTCTCGCAGCGGCCGCAACCCTTATGGGCCTCGATGGCTACCCGGTCGCCCACCTGGAACTCGTCCACCGTCTCCCCCAGGGCGACGATGGTCCCGGCCCATTCGTGGCCAAAGGTGAACTCGCCGTAGGGCGGCATTTTGGGCATACCTTTGGTGATAATCTTGACGTCCGTGCCACAGATACCGCAAGCCGCCACCCGGACCAGCACCTCGCCGGGGCCGGGCTTGGGCACCGGCTTCTCCACCAGGCGCACGTCATTGGGGCCGAAGAGGACTAGGGCCTTCATTTTTTCCGGGATCTTTTCCGTCATGATTGTCGACCTCCTTATAAATTGTTCAGCAGGAAACCTCCATCAGCTGGTGCATCACGGCAGCGGCGCTGGTGGCGAAGACCGGGTCGTTAATGTGGGCCTCAATCTTCATCAACTTGATCCTGGGAGCCAGGTTGGCTTCCAGGGCCGCCACCAGGGCGGCGTCGGCCCTGGGGTCGTAAAGGGGGCCACCGACTCGGCCGTTCTCCGACCAGCCTTTAAGGGGAACCAGCACTGCTACCGGCCCGCGGGCGGCGTTCAATTTAGCGGCCATGACCTCACCCACCCGGGTTAGTTCGGCTGCCGTCGCCCGGACATTGGTGTTGTAGGGGTTATGGTAGTGGGTCTGCCGGCCCCGGAAGCGGGGCGGGATGCTATCCGCCGGGCCAAAGCAGAAGTAATCCAGGCCCCCCAGGGAGACTACCTGGGGAATACCCCGCCGGCTCGCCGCCTCCAGGCGCGGCCGCAGGGGGGTATAAATATCGTCGCCGTGGACTTCACCTATGAGTTCGTGGGGGGTGAGGTCCAGCACACCGTTGATTACCCCGGCTTCGATTAGTTCCTCCATAGCCGAGCCGCAGGCCCCGGAGGCGTGGAAGGCTATGACTTCATACCCCAGCTCCACCAGGTGCCCCCGGGCGGCGGTCACCGCCGGGTCGGTATTGCCCAGGGCCGTTACGGCGATCACCGGCTGTGTACCGGCTTGCAGGGGCTGGCCGTAAGCGGCCATGCCCATCACCGCTCCGGCAGCATTGCTGAGAATGGTCCTGCTGACGGTGTTGGGGCCGCCCAGCAGGTCGGCCACCGAGAACATCATGATAATATCTTTATACTCTATATAAGGACGGACATTGCCGGAGGCCACCGTGGAGACAATCATCTTTGGCAGGCCGATGGGTAAAGCACGCATGGCCAGGGCCGCTATGGCCGTACCCTGGTTGCCGCCGATACCCAGGACCCCGGCCAGCTCGCCCCGTTCGTAGAGTTCCTGTAATACCGCGGCTGCTCCCCGGCCCATGGTGGCCATCATGGCGTCCCGGCGTAAGGTGCCCAGATCCTTATACTCCACTCCACCCCGGCGGCAGATCTCCTCCCGGGGGTAGGCCGCCGGATAACTGTGGGGATGGCGGGTGCTGACATCCAGCACCGGAGCCTGCCAGCCGTGGCTGGTGATGAAGTCCTGCAGGAAGCGGGCTTCGGCCTCTTTGGTATCTACGGTGGCGATAAGGGCAATGGCCTTTGCTGGCACGCTGCTTCTCCTCCTCAATTAAGCCAGGGCCCAGGCTTCCTTGATGATCCGCTTGGCGTTGGCCAGGATAAGTTCCGAGGTCTCGCCGGGCAGGAGGGGCCTCACTTCGGCACTTAGAATCGGCCGCTTCTCTGGACCTATCAGGCCCAGATCGGCCAGCAGGCGGAAGTAGGCGCTGACCTGGGGGGTATCGATCTCCCCGTCTTCTACCCCGAAGCGGGGCTGCAGGTCGCCGTAGAGGGGGTGGCGCCGGTCCTTCATGACACAGTTGCCGATATGAAAGGCCATCAGGTAATCCTGGACCAGGGGCAGGGCCTCTTCCGGCTTTTCTCGCAGCAGGGGGAAGTGGGAAAGGTCCGCCAGGAGCCCGAACTTAGGATAACTTGACCGTAATTCTCTGGCAATATCAAAAGCATCACAGAAATGGCCAATTAAGGATTCTTTGTCAATATCCCGGTCAAAGATCTTCAGGGTAATGGCCGGGTCCCCCATCTCCCGGGCGTACTCACAGATTTGAGCCAGGGAATCCACTAGCAGTTTCTTGGCTTCCTCCCGCCGCTCCGGCCCCGGGTCCTTCCCCGCCGGGATGCGCACAGCGACGGCCCCCAGATCGGAGGCCTCTTTCAGGCAGTTAAAGACCTGCTTCACGGCCCGCTTCCTTTCCCCGAGGTCCAGGGAGTTTAAATTTAATTTCTGGGAAAAGATGGCCGGCTGGCAGGCGTAACATACCTCCAGGTGGGCAATCTTTAGCAGCCGGGCTGCCCGCATACGCTGCTGGACGTCCTTAATCCAACCGACTTCCACGGCCGTGAAAAAATCATCTGCGGCGATGCGCTCCAGGGTCTCCACCACAGGACCGGTACCATTGACGACCTCGGGGAAGGCCTTGAAATGGACAATCCCAACCTTCAGATACTCATAAATGGAGGCTTGCACCCCTTAACACCTCCTTAATTTAAACCATTTAGGCGAAGTGTGGATCAATTCAGGCGTTCGGAAAGAAAAATTTTTAGCCCAACTGAGCCAGCAAAAAGGCTACTCGGGCGTTATCCTCCAAAACGTCGGCCAGGTAGAAAGCCCAGTGAATGTCCGGTCCCACGGTGATAAAGCCGTGGCGGGTCATTACGGCAGCCTTCAGCTCCGGGTCCTGAAAGGCTTTATTGACCATCGCCGCCAGCTCCACCGAACCTGCCGGGGCGAAACCGATGACGCCGATTTTACCCAGGCCGCCCTCAGCTGCTGCCGTGACTACCGGTAGTTCCCCCCGGGCTGTTACATAGGCCGTAGCATAGGCCGAGTGGCCGTGAAAGACCGCCCCCACCTCCGGCCGGGCCTTCATGATCCCCAGGTGGAAACGGATCTCTTTGGAAGGTTTTCCGGCACCGGCCAGGATGTTGCCCTCCAGGTCGACGAGGATAAAATCCTCCGCCTCGACATCTCCAAAGGACTTGCCGGTAGCCTTAATCAAAACCTGCTCCGGGTGACCGGGCACCCGGGCGCTGATATTGCCGCTGGTGGCCGAGGTGAGGTTGCGGGCAAAGATCTGTTTGCTCACAGCCGCCATTTCCCGGCGTAATCCGGTAACAGCATCGAGTTCAAGCATATTCTCATCCTCCTACCCCGCCCCTGGTACAGACCGGCCCCGCCTGGCCGTCACGCACCCTCGCAGATGAAGCATTGTGAGTCTGGAGTACCTCGACAAACAAATTTCCGGCAATGGTATGAACCACTTAAATCTGTCAAAGTGCTTTCCCCCGCAGCTATGGTTTACCTGGCTGCCAGCCACGTCGGGAAGAGCTTGCATCCGGTAGAGGATTTGCCAGACCAGCCCGATTAAAGATATCCTAGCCTGGAGCACCGGCCTGTACCTGTAAGCCAGGGGTCTTCATATTACTTGCGCCTTATCTTTAAGCCCTCTCGGGGAAATCACGGTTTTCTACTTGGAAGGGGAACTTCTTAACCTCTTCCAGGAAGGCTGCCAGGTGCTCGGCCTCCTTCTCGAAGAGCTTCAAACCCTTCTCTTTGGTGCCCCGGAAGGGGTTGCCGATGGTGGCGTGATCGGAATACTCATGGTGCTCCATGGGCACGAAGATGTTTTCCGAACCCCGGAAATTGACGGTAACAGTGCCGTCCTTCTTGGAGAAGTTGGGACCCATCCAGGCCGGGGCGTGGGCGCGGTCGTTGACGGCCCGGCTCATATCCACCAGCCTCTCGTCATAGGCCATCATCTGAGCGGTTTCCATTTCGCCGGCGTGCCAGCCCGGGGTTTCCTCCGGCGGCCCTTCCAGGATGCCCTTGACAACTTCGCACTCCCGTTCCGTCGGTGTTTTGTAGAAAGCGACAAAGGCGCCGGTCTGGTAGCGGAGCTTGCGCAGGAGTTCGTCGATGGGCTTGGTGTTGGAACCGTGGTGGGTGACAAAGACGATTTTATTGGCGCCGTGGAAAATCAAGCTGCGGGCGATATCGTAAAGCACCCGGCGGAAGGTCTCAGCCGAAAGGGTGACGGTACCACAGCCTTCGCCGACCCGGCCCATGTGGTGGGCGGAATAGCCGAAGGGCAGCAGGGGAGTATAAGGTACATTGGCAATTTTGGCAGCCCTCTCAGTAACGGAAATAGTTGTAAAGCTGTCGGTACCAAGGGGTACGTGGGCACCGTGTTTCTCGCAGCTACCCACCGGCACCATGACGGTATCGGTTTCCTTGAACCATTCCTGGGCGTCGACATAGGCACATTCTAAAAGGTTGTAGCTTTTCATGGGGAAAACCTCCTGCCAGTTATTTGATTATAGTTGATTCCCTGACCTGAAGACTGGTCGCCAACGTGGTAACCGGCGGCACCTCCCGGCCGGCGAGGACCTCGGCCAGCACCTTCATGGCGGTCATTCCCAGGTCATAGACAGGAACGGCAACAGTAGAGAGTTGAGGGGTAATATAAGAAGCAAGGGGGACATTATCAAAGCCCATAACCGCTACATCCCGCGGGAGCTGTAAGCCCTCTTCTTGCAGGGCCTTCATGGCCCCGATAGCCATCAGGTCGTTATGGGCAAAGATGGCGGTTATGGCACCGGCTCCCCTGAGGGGTAAACGGGCTACGGCCTGGTAACCACTATCAAATTCAAAATTGCCTTCGACAATAAGCCGGGCATCTATTTCTATACCCCGGTCCTGCAGGGCTTGCTTGTAACCCGCCAGGCGATCCCTGGCGGTAGTCGAAGCCCCGGGGCCGGTAATGGTGGCAATGCGCCGGTGGCCCAAGGACAGCAGGTGCTCGACTGCCTCCCAGGTAGCCTGAGTATTGTCGACCTGTACCGCCGGCAGGTTACCCCGGTGACGGCCGATAACAACGGTGGCAATATTTTCCTGTTCAAAAAAGTGACTCTGGCTGGCATCCTCGACAGCACCGCCGCCGGTAAAGATTATCCCGTCGACGCGCTTCTCCCGTAAAACCCTGAGGTACTCCTGGGTGCGCTCCCGGGAACGGTCGGTGTTACAAAGAATAACCGTGTAGCCAGAGGCATGGGCCACATCCTCGACACCCCGGACAATACCCGGGTAATAGGGGTTGGCGATGTCCGGCAGGATAAGGCCGATGGTCCGGGTTTCATTGAGCTGCAGGCTGCGGGCGGCGGCATTGGGGCAAAAGCCGAGTTCTTCAATGGCTGCTAAAACGCGTTCTCTAGTAGTGGGATTGATGGGGTGTTGGCTGTTATTTAGTACCCGTGAGACGGTTGTAACTGAAACCCCGGCGTGTCTGGCGACGTCCTTGATAGTGACCACGGCTTTCGCCCCCTTTCTCCGGTGCTTTGCGGCTCTTTCTGGCTAACCTTTCTGATTACAACTCGTTCATCACGTTTTGTTAACCCTAACACGTACCTTTAGGTAGCCAGATACCCGCTTCCTTAATCCGCCCTGTTCATCGCATTTTGATAGGCCTTTGACCCAGGTTCTTGAGGCTGTGCTTTTTATCGCCTCGTTGGTACGTAACTTGAGCAAGGTCGGAAAACGTTTTCCTTAATTGTAAGTCTACCACACGCGGGAAGGGATGTCAATACTCTCCCGCGGAAAACGTTATCCTTTTTATTTATATTTACGGTTATCGTTTGCCATAAATAAAAACCTCCCTGCTTGGGCCGAGAGGCTGCCACTGCCGGGAGGCCAACACCCATTAATATATCCCGCGGCACTGCTTTCGCTTTTCCGGCGTTACTGGTGCCGCCAGAACTTCTTTTTGTTACTGCTTCAACTTCCGGGCGACAAAGCGCAAGTGCTTGGTCATGGCCCGACGGGCGGAATCGGCCGCCCCGGAGATAATGGCCTGGGTGATCTCGCTATGCTGCTCATAAAGAAGCCTGGCGTTTTCCTGGTTGGTGTAGAGCTGCTGGCGCTTGTTGGCCAGGGTCTGGGCGATGGTATCGGCGATGGTGTACATCAGCCGGGAGACAATGGGGTTATGGGTCATGCCGGCTATGGCCAGATGAAACCTGACGTCAGTATCCTCCTGAAGAAAGCCCCGGGTAAGTTCGTTAGCCATCTCCTGGACGATACCCACCAGCTTCTCCTTTTCCTCGGTGGTCGCCCGCCGCGCCGCCAGGTGGACTATTTCCCGCTCCAGGATTTGCCGTGCCTCCAGCAGGTACAGGCTCTGCTGCTCCTCCAGGAGCAGGGCCATCACCAGGGGCTGGACGATATCGCTATCCCGGACCTGGCGGACAAAGGTTCCCTCCCCGGCCTTCACCTCCAGGATGCCCATGGTAGTCAGGGCACGAATGGCCTCGCGCACCGAGGCCCGGCTGACGCCCAACTTCTCCGACAACTCCCTTTCGGAGAAGAAGCGCTCTCCGGGCATGAGCTTGCCTTCACTCAGGGATTTCTTGACCTGCTCGACAATTTCTTCGTAGATCTTCTTGGTTTTAATGGGTTGCAGTTCCATCGGCGTTACCTCATGCTGTTTTTGATTATTATCACATTTTTTTAAGGTGATGGCAACTATCAAGCCAATAGAAACGTAACCTGATAATACTAGCAAGAAGCCCGCCTTACCCATCAAGGCGGGCTTCTTGCTGGTTTAGTCCCCCTACCCCAAGGCCCGGATTAGCCTGGCGGCGGCCCGGCTTTCGACCTGGCCGGCCAGTTCATTCGCCGGGCCAAATTTTAAGGCCCGGGTAGGGCAGGTGCGCACGCAGGCTGGCTCCAGGCCCGCAGCTACACGCTCTATACAGAGGCGACACTTCTGCATTTTCCCGTCCCGCCCGAAACGCGGGATGCCGAAAGGGCAGGCCAGGGAACAGCTGTGGCAGCCGATGCACAGGGCTGAATTGACCAGCACGGCTCCCGTCTCCCCTTCCCGGTAGATGGCTCCCGTCGGGCAGGCCATAAGGCAGGGGGCGTCTTCACAGTGCATGCAGGCCAGGGAAATATAGTCCACTTTTACGTCCGGAAAACTGCCGCTTTCAACGGTAAAAACCTGCCTCCAGGCGTCCTGCCCATGTTCTACTTCCAGGTCGTTTTGGTCCATGCAGGCCACGGCGCAGGCCTGGCAGCCGACGCAACGGCTCACGTCCAGGTAAAAGGCGTAATGCATCTTTTTCACCCCTTCATTTTCTAAAACCCTACGCTATCATAGCCTCGTCGTCGCTTCCTTAATGGTCCTAGCCATTTTTAAGGAGGAAACGAAGAGGGGCCGGATATTCCAGGAGGGTGTTGAAGTTAGCATAAATGGGTGCCCGGTCAATCAAGCCGGGAATAACCCCGTGACACCGGCCGTCCCCCACCCCCAGGGCTTGGTTGAGCAGGGCTTGCTTCCATATCCCCGCCCCCCTGTAGTAATTAAGCAAATTGAGACCCTGCAGACGATCGCCGTCCCATATTAGTTGCAAGTAACCGCCATCCCGATGGATCTTTTCCTCCCGCTCCCCCCTGCGTACATCGCCGATACTTATAAAGGTCATATCGAGAAAATGGGTGATGTTGTGCGGGATACTACCCGGATAAACATCCTCTATCCCGGCCATATTCCTGCCGGCAGTCCGCCCCTGATAACGGGCATTGGCCCACAGGCCGATTAGCTCTTTCTCCCCGGTCTGCAGATTATTTCCCTGGGCGACATCTCCGGCAGCGTAGAGGTTGGGCACGCTGGTACGCATATGGTCGTCTACTAATAAGCCTTTAGCGATTGCTACCTGGTCCGGGCTGAGAAAACCTAGATTGGGCCGGACGCCGATGGCGATGACCACCAGGTCGGCTACTTCGGCTGTTTTTCCGCCGTTAAAGTAGGCTTTCAGGCCGTGCCTGGAGGGCTCGATCCCGGCAATGCCTGCCCCCAGGAGCAGTTTTATGCCTTTACCCTCCAGGTAGCCTTCGATCAGCCTGGCACATTCAGGATGGGCAGCCAGGGGAAATACCTGGGGTGCCAGGTCGGCCAGACAAACCTCTATGCCGGCTTCATAAAAGGCTTCTACCAGCTTGATACCTACCATGGAGGCGCCTACCACCAGGGCCCGCCTGGGGTTATCCTTCAGCGCCTGTTTGAGGCGGAGGGCGTCTTCCAGGGTACGCATGGTATAGACACCTTCGCCCTTTATCCCGCAAACCGGCGGGAGATAAGGAGAAGCCCCCGACGCCACCAGACAGCGGCTGTAGCGTTGCCGGACGCCGTTCCCCGTCCGGATCTCCTGCCTGGCGGCATCTACTTCGACCACGGGCGAACCTAGATGGGCGTAAACTCCATATCGCTGATAAAACGCCAGGCCCGTGCCGAAGGGAAAACAATTCTCCAGGGGTATCTTACCGGCGATAAAATAGGTCGTAAGCGTAGGATTATAGGGCGGCCAGGTGGTGTCGCTATAAAGATGGATCGTCTCGTCGCAACCGCTTTCCCGTAGCGCCATGATGGCATGGATTGCCGCTGCGCCGTTGCCAATAATCACCACGGGCTCCTTTGCTGCTATTGGTTCCGCCTCCCTCCTAACCTTATCCTGCTTTAAGCCTCCAACTTCTCAACTTTGCACAGAAGAGATTTATAACCGGGATAACCGGACAACGGATCGAGATAATCGGCAGCAACTAGTAAGTTGACATCTGCCTCTGTATAGCCATGATACATATGGATCACCCCCGGCCTTACTGCCGGCGTTAGATTAGCAAACACTATAATTGAGCCCTGGGGAGTGGATAACCTGACCTTTTCCCCCTGTTGAATACCCAGTTCTGCAGCGTCAACCGGGTTCATATCCAATGCCGGTTGCGGGCGCAAACTGCGGGTCCACGATAGGCGGAAGGTCCGGGAATGGATAAACATCGGCAGCCGGGAACCCGTATTTAAAATTAACGGGTATTCTTTAGCTATCTCCGGCGTTTCTGCCTGGCTGAGGCGGGGGGGATGATAAACCGGCAGACTTTCATAGCCCAGGGTCGCCAGGACCTGCGACTGAAATTCCATTTTACCGGTCGGCGTGGCGAACCCTTTTACCTTGTACCTTCTTTCACGTACTTCGGCCGGTTTAGGAACGTACATACCGCCAGGGTATTGCTTAAGCTCGGCGATGCTTAAACCGCTCGGGGCGAGAATCCAATCTAAAGACGCTTCATAGCCGCCATTCAATAAAGGATCGTCTATGCCGAGCCTGCGGGCAAGTTCAAAAATAATCTCCGTATCCGGGCGGGAATCATACAGGGGCTTAATGGCGGGCTGGGTATAAATAGCGTACCCTTCCTGGTAACACCTGAACTCGCTCCGTTCTAAAGAGCTGCAAGCCGGCAGGATGATATCGGCCAACCTGGCACTGTCTGTCATAAAAAGGTCAACATCAACTAATAGGTCCAGTTTATTTAAACTGGCGGCCATGAAGCTGGAATCCGGCCACATGTGATAGTTGAGACCAAAGGCTAACATCCCTTTGATAGGATAGGGAAAACCAGAATTAATCTGCTGGGGCAGCGCCATAGCCTGGGCTTCATTGATCAGTTTACACCATACCGGAAATTGTTCCGCACCTATACGGGAGGGCATCTCTTCCCACTTGCGTGCCAGGGGATATTCACTCTCCCTGGTGGGAAAACCGGCAGACACACCAATATAACTAGGCAGGTTTGCTAAATTACCGCCTTTAATATCATAGTTACCAGTAAGGCCAACTAAACACATAACTGCCCGGTAATTTTGAATACCATTGGTATGGTGGACCACCGAGCAGGCACTAGTCATTAAACCACCAGGTTTCGTGGTAGCGTATAAGCGGGCCGCCTCCCTTATTTTAGCCGCCGGCACGCCGGTAATTGCTTCTCCCCGTTCCGGCGTAAACTGTTGCACGTAATCCCGATAAGCCTCAAAACCGTAGGTATAACTATGGACAAATTCCTGGTCATAGAGCTGCTCATTAATTATCACGTTGGCCATTGCCAGGGCCAGGGCGCCGTCCGTACCGGGCTTTAACTGCAAATGGATGTCAGTATGGGCGGCCACCGGCGTGTAGCGGGGATCGACGCAGATAATTTTTAAGCCCTTTTCCCGGGCGTCGGGGATGCCCCGGCTGAGGCATGAATTTGAATGAAAGGGATTAGAACTCCAAACCAGCAGGCAGCGGCTGTTGGGAACGTCAACCAAGGCCTGGGCTCCGAAGGTTAATTTCCAGGCCATCGTTGTCGCCCGGGCGCAGACACTTGACTCGCTGGCGTAATTGGGCGAACCGAAGGCATGGGCCAGGCGCTGGAGATAGGGCCGCATCCATTTGCTGTAACCGGCATAAAAGACGACGGCTTCCGGGCCAGATTCTTTTTTAATCTTATTTAATTTATCAGTAATATAATCCAGGGCTTCATCCCAGGAGATAGGACTAAACTCCCCCGACCCGCGGGGCCCGGTACGCCGTAAAGGGGTGCGCAGGCGATCTTTATGGTACACATACTGACGCGTTGCCGCCCCTTTAGAACAAAGGGTGCCGGCATTGTGGGGATTTTCTTTCGTTCCTTCGACTTTTATAATACGACCATCTTTAAGATAAACATCGAGGCCACATTGGGTTAAGGGGTCACAAATACAACATATCGACTTTTTTACTTCAATTCCCGTTTCCGGCCCTGGAATTTTTCCCAGGCTTTTATCCATCGCAACACACCCCCGGACAGTAAATGCTTAAAAATTCATTTAGGTATTATCATTGGGAGCTTCAATCCCGGTTTGCTCGCCCTGGGAGTATTTGATAAACATCTCCAAGGCGATACGCTTTTGTTCGGCCATAACCTTTTCGGCCACTTCCGGCTTACCTGCTGCCATGGCCTGAACAATGGCCTGGTGTTCTCGCAAGGATTCTTTAAACCTCCCGCGGTTATAGGCAAATAAAGCCCGGGCTCGGTCGGTACGGATTGTTAAATCATCAATAATTTTTTTGAGCTGCTCGTTGCCACAATGGGCATAAATAGTCTGGTGAAAACAACGGTTTAAGATGCCATAGCGCCGGTAATCGTTATCCCGTACGCAGGCTTCCATTTCTTTTATTTGCTGTTGTAGTTCAGCTAAGATTTCCGGGGTTATTCTTTCTGCTGTCAAGCGTGTGGCGTAAGCCTCAAGTATCACACGGATAGAACTCAGCTCGCGAAAGTCTTTCTCCGATAGCTTGCTTACCGTTACCTCGCTATGGGCTGATACCTCTACCAGTCCCTCTGCTTCTAGTTGCTTAACGGCTTCACGCACCGGAATGGCACTGACGCCCAGATCGCTGGCAACTTTACGCAGAACTATCCTTTCCCCAGGTCGTAATTCACCAGAAACTATGGCTTCCCGCAACATGTTATAGATCATCTCGGTCTTGGTTTTCCATTGTAAGGGCGTAGTTAAACTCGACATGTTAAACCCCCTTGCGATAGTTGGTCCCTCTTAGTTTTATACTATATCATATATCACATAAAAATTTAATCTATGGGGGTTATATACTCTTTTACCTATCTTCCTATTTGACACGTGTCAGCCCGCTGGCAAGCAAACCGCATAAGGCTACCGGCACCAGCACCAGGGAACATCCAACCCAGCCCCTCCCGGTAGCCAGCACCTGTCCCAGGGTCACCGGTCCCAGGAGTACGCCTAGATTCTGGCCCCACATGATGGCTCCATTGGCCAGGGCCACCCGGCCTTGGCGGCCAATAGTCTCCGGTGCCGCAGCAAAGGTGGCTGTCGGGATCAACCCGGCAACCAACCCCAGGGCCAGCATAAAAGGAACAATGTTCGAAATCCTCAGGCTAAAAGCCAGGGACCAGGCCAGGCTGAAAAGTAGAAAACCCATCAGATAAACCCGGCGGTAACTTTTTAAACGATTAACCAGCCAACCGGAGATAATATTGGCCGGTATGACACCTACATGAACCAGGCTGGTATAAAAAGCCGCCCGAGCCGGGCTAAGGGTAAAGGTTTGTTTGAGGTAAGTAGGAGCCCAGGAGTTATAGGAAACGATAGTAAAATTAAAGGTAGCAAACATTAAAGCCAGCAGCCACAGGTCCCGGTGGCGCCAGGTAGCCATAATTTCCGACCAATCAATTGGGGCGCGATCCCCAGAACCTTTAATTTCAGGCGGCAAATCAATAATCAAGATAAAGGCTATAAGTGCTACCAAAGCTATCATAAAACCAAACCACCAAACTGCTCGCCATCCTCCCAGGTTACATAATGGTTGAGCCAGGTTAAGCATCAATACACTACCCACCGGGACCCAGGTAGCCCAGATGCCCATGGGCAACCCCCTTTCCGCAGGCGCAAACCATAGGTTAAGCAACGTGGGAGCTACCACGCCCATTGTTAGTAAGCCGATACCCTCACCCACTCTACCTATTAGAAGGATCGTCGCCCCCTGGGCCAGAGCCCCCATTAAAGCCCCCAGAGTCAGGGTACCGAGACCCAGTATGCCAGCAATTTTTAACCGGGCAGGGCGTAAATAGATCCCTGCAGGTAGCGCCAGCGTAAAACCGGCCAGGGCAAAGCTGGACATCAACCAGCCAGCCACCCCTACAGGTAAATGCAAATTCTGCATCAACAACTCCATGAGGGGAGGTACTTTAAATTGATTGAGGGTAGCTGCCAGGCTACCGCAATAAATGGTCGCGAGGATCGCCCATTTGCGAGCCAACTCTCCGCCTCCATTCTTTGCTAATATGAAAGGCCAGAAAAACGCTTGCGGCGTCTCCCTGGCCTTCCCCCACAGGTTATTTCAGCTTTAACAGCCGTGCCAGGTTTTCCCCTAAAAAGCCCCTCTTATCCTCTTCCGGAATATCCAGCCGGTGCACGTTATCGATATAATATTTGATATCCCGGCCGGTATGAATTTCAAAGGGGTAATCACAACCAAAAAACAGCCGGTCATGGCGCACAGTCATCATGGCCAGGCGGGTAATGGGGTCCCATCCTCCCGAGCCCCCACCGTCAAAATAAAAACGATCGAAGAGGTCTTCAAAGGCTACTTTATAGCCCAGCTCTTCCTGCTCCAGGGGTGTTTTGGGAAGGGGCTGGATCTCCGGCGGTACCGGTACACCCAGATCCTGGCGCGGTTCAAAAAAGGCGTTAATGCGCCCCTTTAACCCCAGAAGGGCTCCCCCAAAATGCGGCAGGACAAACTTTATTTCCGGAAATTCCGGGTAGACATCATAAATGATCCTTAAAGCTGCCTTGGCCGTATCAAAGCCACGGCCAATGCTACGGTTGATGGTGCATTCCAGCTCAATGCCATAGGGTTTCAAGTGGGGATGCAGAAATATCGGCACATCCAACTCACAGGCTTTTTGATAAATGGGCGACATTAGCTCCCGGTTGCTAAGGTTAATATCCGGACCCTGGGAAGTCAGCAGGGCAATGCCATGAAAATGCAGGTCCTTAATCATATGCTCAACTTCCGCCACCGCTGCTTCTGGATCATTGACTGGTACGCACCCTGCCGCCAGAAAGCGATCACCATGTTTCACCAGGTCTTCGGCCACAGCATCGTTAATCCGCCGGCAGAGCTCCGCCCCGCCTACATTCCACTGGGAAAGGGTCAGGACGGCCATGTCTACACCGGCAAAGTCCATATCGCGCAGGTGAGTATCGGTTTGATAAAGGCGGGCATTAAAAGTAAAATCGTTGTTTTTGTCGATTACCCTTTTAGCAGGTAGTGAGGGATCGGCAAAATCCTTGTAAACCTTAAGGGGCATGTAATGATGATGGGCATCGATAATCACTGTTCGTTTCCTCCTCCTGAACTAATTAAAGGCCCGTGAGCGGGAAAATTATCTTAATACAGTCCTGGGGGCAATCAATCCGGCAGGCACCGCAGTACCAGCATTCATCCGGATAAAGTATCCGGGGTTTCCCGGAGGCTGCGTCCATGTGGATAAGGTCGCCGGGGCAGTTATGGTCACACCGGCCACAACCATTGCAACGTTCTTCATCAATCAGGACAGCCATCGCTAGCATTACTCCTTCCCTTGCAGTATTAAAGGGTGCTTGGTGGCACGCGCTTCAAGACCACGTCGGTACCTTGCCGGCGTTGATGCAGGGAACAGTGCCATTCTTCGCGGCTCTCGGGAAAGTCCCCCCGATAATGGGAAAGGCCAAAACGGCTTTCTTCCCGTGCCAGCGCTCCCCGGGTAATTGTTTGGGCTACTAATAAAAGGTCCCGTAATTCGTGAACCCGCATTAGTTCATGCAGGTTTTCGGCTTTTAAATCGCCATAGAGTTGCTCTAACCTGGCCAGTTCCTGGGTAGCAGCCTGCAACCCCCTGGCTGTACGGCCAATGCCTACATAAAGGGTCATCACCTGGCGAAGTTTATCTTCCAATTCTTTATAGTGCAGGCCATCCCGGCGCTGTAAGGGTTGATAAATGGCTACCTTCCTTTCCTGCAACTCCTCCCCGGTAATTGCCATCTTGCCGCCACCGCCGCGACTGGCGAAGGCTGCTGCTTCCTCCCCGGCTGTCTCGCCGACACACATGGACCCGGAAAGACTGCCTACTGTTACCGTGCAGGCGCCGGCGGCGAAAAGCCCGGGTACAGTGGTTGCACACTCAAGGGTAACATAAATGCCGCTTACAGAACCCAGGAAAGCCGGCAACTGTCCCTCGGATATCTGTACTTCCAGCAAATCTTTGCGCACATCGACACCTTTTTGTTGACAATAATCCAGGAAGGTGTTTTTATCAACGGGCAGCAGGTGATTTAACAGGTGTTCCAGAGCTTCTTCAGGCAAATGACGCATATCGAAGTAGCAGGGGCCGCGCCCTTCTTTCAATTCCCAATAAACGCCCCAGGGCATGACCCAGCGGGGACCCTTCTCTCCCTTTTCGTGGTATTTGAACAGGAAGCGTTCGCCCAAGCCGTTAACGATATAACCGCCCATGCCGACAATGGCATTAAGGGCCGAGGCGCTGAAATTTACCGGGGTCAAGGTATAGTTAACAAATTCCATATTTTTTAGCTCGGCGCCGGCGCGGAAGGCCATGGCCTGGGCGCCGCCGTTGTTATAGGGGCTATGCCAGCTGTTATAGGGCATGCCTGCCTGATTGTTATAAAGACGGCTGACATTGCCGGTGGCCACAATGGTAGCCCGGGACAGGAAGGTATAGAAATCGCCCTTGCGGACATCGAAGCCCACCGCACCGATGACTGTGCCATCGTTTAACAGCAGATCGGTTATGTTGATCCGGCGGTAAAATTTGACGCCGACCCTGGCCGCCTCAGCGCTAACCGTCGGTTTGAGCTTACGGCCGTCAAAATTGATAAAATAATCTCCCGGCTGGCCGAAAGAACCGGTGCGGATATAATCGTTGTGGGCCATATCCAACCGCATAGGAATACCCAGTTCTTCCATGTAAGCAACCATCCGTTTAATCCGTGACAGGTACACTTTCCCGGGGATGTCCATATCCACCAGCCCCTGGGTCAAGCGGTGATACCATTTTAAAAAGGCTTCATGGGTATCCCATTCCGGGCCGCTCTCCAGGACCGCCAGGAAATGGTCATTACCAGCGCAACCGCAACCACTCCGGTCAATGCCGGCCTTATCCACCAGGGCTACCTCCAGGCCCTGCCGGCGAGCGGCCAGGGCCGCCATGGTGCCGGCCGAACCGCCACCAATGATCAGGACATCGGTAGTAATCTGGCGCTCGGTTACATCAGGCAAGTTGACGGACATCTTTTAACCCCCTATGAAGGGGCCGGGTTCCCCGGCCCCGGCTGATTAAACAAGTTTAAGCTCATTCTACTTGGGTACGTAAGGGAATAGCCAGGCAGCATAGTAGTAGACAAAAAAGGCTGTCACGGGAATAGAAATCAGGCTTAAAAGCGAACCCACTTTAACGAATTCAGTAATCTTCAATCCGCCGCTGCCATACACCAGGGCCATCTGGGGGGCGGCGATAGGCATAGCATAGGATTGCTGGCAGGCAACCGCGATAGTCAACCCCATGGCAACAGGGTTCAGGCCTACTGCTACCGCCGCCGGTACAGCTACCGGGATCAGCATGCCGATAGCTGGTACGTTGGGAATAAATTGGGTTAACAGGACACCAATGAAGGTAAAACCTAACACAATCAGCCACGGGGAAGCCCCCTGAAATACAACTGCCAGCTGCTTGGCACTCCAGGCCACCAGGCCGACATCCTTAGCATTCATGGCATTGCCCAGGGCAAAACCGGTGGTGACAATGATTATTGCTCCCCAGTTAATCGCTCGTTCGGAACTGGTCCAGTTAACCGTAAACTTCCGTTCCTGCCAGTTAACCGGCAACAGGAAGGCCAGGACGGCTGCAAACAGGGCCACCACCGAGCCATTTAATATTACGTCCAAGGTCTTGGTCAGGCCGGCTTCGCGGCCCAAAAAAGCCGAAACCAGGCTGGGCACCAGCCATAAAATAATGGCAACTGCCAGGACCAACAAACCGTTGCGTTCACCTACCGAGAGAGGCCCCATGGCCTCTAATTCTCGCTGGGCATATTCCCGGGCCCGTTCCAGGTTGGCTATTTCCAATTTAAACATACCCCGGAAATACACCAGCATAACAAGTAGCATGATAATCCCGAAAGGAATACCGAAGGCCATCCAGTCACCAAAGCGGATGGTAAACTTCGTTAATGAAGCAATTAACCCCATAGCCAGGAAATTGGTGTTGGGTGAGCCAATCGGCGTTATAATACCACCTGCCTGGGAACCATAGGCTGACCCAAATTTCATGACTTTCGACACAGGGTGATCTTCGCTGATAGCCAGGGCTTCGGCAATACCCGCGCCAATGACCAGGAAGAGCATGGTGCAGGCAATGTTGGAAAGAAAAGCTGAAACAATAGCTACGGCGACGGTGTAGCTGATAATCAGGGCAAAGGGACTGGTGGCGGCGAACCGGCGCGAAAGGATCCACAGGGCTGTTCTCCGGGTAAACCCGTGCTCCACTAGGGCGCCGATAAAAATATAAGCTCCAAGCATCAACCAGTTGTTTTCATGACCCAAAACAGAAAAAACGTCGCTGTACTTCATAATACCCATGGCCGGGATCAGGACAAAAGGAAGTAAACCGGTAGCCGGGATAGGAATGGGTTCACAGACCCACCAGGTAATAGTCCAGACCGTGATGGCCAGGACCTCCTTGGCCTTCAAGGTCATGCCGGCCGGGGTGGGCATTAAGAGTAAAAGGATAAAAAGCAGGGGACCCAACCACAAACCCACCGTTCTACGACCCTTTTCAAACCTAATCTCCGTCGGGCTGTATTTTTCCTTGAGTTCATCGAAGCTCTTCCAGCCGCTACTCATAGACATTTGCGACTTTGCCGATGTGCCAGTATTAACGGTAGCCATTTAAATATCCCACCTTTTATAATTAAATTAGTTATTATATCAAGCCCGTTATTTGGCAAGCTTTTTCAACTATATGTCCGCTTTACATTTTTAATCAAAGAACGCCAGCCGTATAGGATTAAATTCAGTCAAAACTCTATAGCTGAAACAGGCAATCGCTACCTAAATACCCATACGGCTGGCAAGAAACCGCCGGGAAGCTCAGAAGTCCATTATAATAAACCTACCCAATGGTACCAGGTGAAACAAGAAATCAAGTTAATAATTATAGCTACCAGGCTATAAATGCTAAGCAATTTAATAGTATCCTTATAGCTAAGATATCCTAGCCCAAGAATAACAAGAGAAGGCATCATCATATAGGGAAAGAAGGCAATAGTATCAGCATTAAAAATTGACAAAAGGGACGGACCTAAGCCGGGAACACCTAGAGACTTGAAAAATGCAGCAACAGCAGGAGTAAAGCCAGCTGCAGCCGTTTTACTCTCTACCAGGGGAATATGTGCTAAAGTTCCTACCAAATACGTTATGGCACCCATTGCTTGGGGGCTCATATCAGGCTTGATAAAGGTCCCTAGCATTATCTTCCCGATCCACGTCGCAACACCGGTCTTTCCTAATACAGTACCTATAGTCACCGCGGCACCAGAAAAAATCACAATGGGGAACTGCAATTTCTTTAATTCATTTCTGGTTATAATACCAAAACCGGGCCCGCAGAAAAGTGCCGCTGAAAATATGGCTACCGCCCAGGAAGGTAAGTGATTCCATCGATCAGTAGCCCATAACAGCAGAGTAATCAGTAAATAGAACAGCGCTCTTATTTCGGTACTGCTCATTGGGCCAAGTTTTGTAAAATCTTTACTCACTTCTTCTTTTTTACGAGCCTTTAAAACATCTTTTTCAGGCGGAAAAAGCCGCCAGGCTAAAAAGATAGATATTAGCGTTATAATAATTGTAGGCACACCAAACCAATAAATCCATTGGGACCAATAAACATCAATTCCTAATACCTGTTTAATAATACCAATGCCCAGTATATTAACGGCAATTCCGGTAAGGATACCAAATCCGAAAGTATTTCCAGCCAGGTAACAAATTGCCATAGCGAGTTTGCCCTCATTAGTTCCCTGGACCGGTCCCTTTACAAAGGCAGCAGCTACACCTACAGCGATGGGATAAAGAATCAGTAGTCGTTCCACACCGGCCGGGGTCAGGAAGGAAAGTAAAAAACCAACTACTACAATGATAGCCATCATTGATTTAAAAGAGCCGCCGGAAATACGCATCAAACTATAAGCTAATCTCTTGCCAATCCCGGAATGTTCTACAGCCATTCCAAAGATTAAGGCGGCGAAAATAAACCATACTATATCATTACCATAACCTGAAAATGCGTCGGCTGGTGAAGCTACATTAAAGACAACGTAAAATGTACTTAATAATATAGCAGTTACCTCGACGGGGTAAACCTCTAAAACCCACATTATAATAGCAAACAGCGTCAGGGCTAATGCTCCTCTTCCTTGAGGTGATAAGCCGCTTGGTAATAAATATACCAATATACTTACCAGCACCGCTATAATTAGTCCATATATCTTTTTCCGGTTGTTGTTGTCTTTAACAGCTGCATCAAGTGTAGGGTTTGACATCGTTAAACTTTGCCCTCCTTATTATTTAATTCCTTTAATCTAACAAAATTCTACATCATGAAAACTGCTACATGTTAACTCCCTCCCATCCTGAAAACAACACCTTCTCCTACTTAAAATTAAAACCATTAGAATAGGGAATCTAATGCAAAGGCACCGGGACCAAGCACAATAAGCATAAGACATAACGCAAGATCACTCATTGGTAAGTCAGCACCATCAAAAATGCCATTTTCTTTGTATTTGACTCGCGTAGCAACAATCATTTCAACTAATAACACTAACGCTACCCAGCGTGTTAAGAGCCCTAACAGTAAAAACGGCACCGCTATTAGCTGGCTAATAGAGGTGACATAGGAAAAAAATAGAGGAAAGGGAATACCATGCTGTTTAAATCTCGCAGCGGAGCCATGAAAACCCTGTTTACCGTAAGATTTAAACCAACCATGGGCACCAAAGACGATAGCCAATACAACGCGCACAAAGACCAGGGTCCAATCGATATAGTTTTGAGTAAAAGATAGAAAGTGCACGAACGCCGACACCATGATCACTCCTAAAAAACCAGATTATATCAGCGGGGTAAATAGTAAACCTCAAGATCATTTGTATATTTTACTTACCATATCTGCTAGTTCTTCCAGGCTGCCTGCCACCCTTACACCGGCATCAGCGAGCGCCGCAGCTTTACTATCGGCCCGGCCGGATTCCCCTTCTATGATCGCCCCGGCATGACCCATCTGCTTTCCCGGGGGAGCCGTCCGCCCGGCAATATAGGCAAAGACCGGCTTGGGATAAGTTGTATTTCGCAGATAAGCCGCCGCCCTTTCCTCTTTATTGCCGCCAATCTCGCCAATCATCACTAAGGCTTTTGTCTCGGGATCGGCGGCATAAAGTGGCAGCAGATCAACATAATCAGTCCCCACTACCGCATCGCCACCGATGCCTACTACTGTCGAAAGCCCCAGGCCACGATATTTCAAGTTAGAAGCTGTTTCATGGCTTAAAGTACCGCTCCTGGAGATCAAACCGATATTTCCCGGTGGATAAAGGAAGGAAGCCATAATCCCCAGCTTACTTTTACCCGGGCTGATGATGCCGATGGAGTTGGGCCCGATCAGCCTGGCTCCCCGCTGGCGGGCCAGAGCACGCAGATACATGGTGTCATGAATAGGAACATGCTCTGTGATAATCGCAACCAGGGAGATGCCATTCTCCAGGGCTTCAACCGCCGCATCCTTCACGGCGAAAGGCGGTACAAGAATCATACTGGCATCGACCGTTCCTGCTGCTTCCCGGGCCTCCTTCACTGTATCAAATACCGGTATCCCCTCTACCTCTTCACCGCCCCGTCCCGGGGTCACACCGGCCACAATCCTGGTACCATATTCCTTAATTAATCTCGCGTGGTAAGCCCCCTGACTGCCGGTAATACCCTGGATTATTACCTTGCTGTCAGCCGCAAGCAGGATAGCCATTCTCCCATCCCCCTTCGCCGGCTGCTAGTTGCCCCAGCAACTGCCGCACTGCCTGCTCCGTCGTCCCGTTTTTGACTACCGTCAACCCATACCGTTCTAGCAGGGACCAGCCCTCGTCCTGGGAATGTCCCCGCATCTTGACTACCAAACACACCTCCTTCGCCGCCGGTACTTTATCTATAAAAGCTGCAATACCCTGCGCCATGGTATAACAATTATTAATCCCACCGTAAACATTAACAATAATCCCTTTGACCCCGGGTTTCATTAACGTAATCTCCAAAGCAGCTCTCATCTGATCTGCATTAATACCCCCACCCAGATCAAGAAAACTGGCCGGCCGACCCCCCATCTCGATTAACCTATCCATAGTCGCCAGGCAAAGGCCCGCACCGCCGGCTATAATCCCTATATCGCCACCGGAATCAATACTAATGTAACTAAGGTTATGGCTTTGCGCCTTACGCTGGCAGGGGTCCGCCGGCACTACCGCCCAGCAATCCAATTCCCCGTTGCGGCTCGTGGCAGCGTCATCAATGATTACCTTGGCATCAGCGGCCAACAGTCGCCCATCCCGGCATAAAACCGCCGGATTAACCTCAATTGTTACAGCGTCAAAGTGGTAAAACAGTTTGATTAATTGGCGTAGCATATCCCTAGCCTGTAACAACTCTTTACCATGTAAACCGGCCTGGCGACATACCTCGGTCAATTGATACAGAGGCGGCGGTGCAAACGCATTTAAGGCCATTTTGACCAAGGAGCTGGGGTCTCGTCTGGCCACCTCCTCTATGTCCATGCCACCCTGGTTGGAAACCAAAACCACCGGGTGACCCTGGCTGTAATCCAACGTTACCCCGAGGTAAAGTTCCCGTTCAACCTCTAGCTGTTCCTCTATAAGAACCCTCTGTACCGTTTCTCCTTTGTGGGTAACCCCCAGGATTGTTTCAACCGCGGCAGCTGCCTCCTCAGGGGAAATAGCGAAACGAACCAGACCCGCCTTACCCCTACCACCGGCCCTTATCTGAGCCTTAACTACCACTTTGCCCCCCAGGCGGCCTGCTGCCTCACGGGCGGCCGTCGGCGTTGCTACCACTTCCCACTGGGGGATAGACAATCCTTGCCTGGCAAATAGCTCCTTACCCTGGTACTCATATAGATACAAGATCTTGACCCCCCTGGTATTTACCTTCCTAAAACCCCGGCTACAATTTGTTCAAATTCTGCGGGAGTCAAAATTCCCTTTTTGGCAATTCCTAACTCCTTAACTCGTTTGACGATGGCGTCGATCTCTTCATCGGTAGCCGTCCTTCCCTGTTCCTCCAGTTTGACCTTCACTGAGCCTTTACCGGTCTTTTTGCCCATAACAATCTCCATCCGCTTCCCTACCGTTTCTGGTAGGAACGGGAAGATCGCCAGAGGGGCTTCCTGCAATACCTCCATCCCCAAACCAATTTCCCTGGTGAAGGGCAACGTGCCGACCACCGGTTTGTTTCCTGCCAGGGGCTGGCCAGCCATCGCTACTACCTGTTGGGAAACCGCTCCCAGTTTAGATAAATCAACATTCATTTTAAATCCGTAAAGGGCCTCCAAGCAAAGAATTACTTCTTCCAGAGCAGTATTCCCTGCCCGTTCCCCCAAACCGTTGATGCAGCCATGGACTACTTCGGCACCAGCCTCTACTGCTGCCAGGGTAGTTGCCGTTCCCAGACCCAGGTCATTGTGGGTGTGTACTTCCAGGGGTACGGAAACCATTTTTTTGATTTCCCGGACCAGGTAACCCATGGCCATGGGGGTTGCCGTTCCGGTGGTATCAACGACTGCAATACTGTCCGGGGGCTCTTTAGCCATTACCTCAGCAAATAATCTTTTAAGAAAGTCCATTCTAGCACGAGTAGTATCAAAGGGGAAATAGGTGACATAAAGCCCGCGGTCATGGGCATGTTTAATAGCCATTATACTTTTGCTGATAATCTCATCTTCGCTCCAGTGGAACTGGTACTGCAGCTTGGGATATCCCGACGGTATTTCCAACACAACGCCCCATACACCGCAATCCGCCGCTCGATCAATATCCGCAGCCATAGCCCGGGAAAAGGCCATAACTTTGGCTCTCAAACCTGCATGGGCAATCTCCCGGATGGCCTGGGCATCTTCTGCCGCTACCGCCGGCATGCCGGCCTCAATCCTGTCTATGCCCAACTCATCGAGCATGCGTGCTATAGCCACCTTCTCTTCCAGGCGAAACACCACACCCGGCGTTTGTTCCCCGTCACGCAAGGTAGCATCATGCACTATAATCCGTGCCGGTAACTGTTGCTGTTCCCTTACCGGTGCCGCAAAGTTATATTCACTCACCCACCACTTCTCTTGATGCCAGGGTTCCTGCATGTTCTTTCGCGCCTCCTAGTTGATTTTCACTTCATATAAGGGCGGTTTACCTTGCAAAACATTGACTACACTCTGAGCTACAACCTCACTGGTTAAAGCCATGGCGCCATAAGTATAGCCGCCCATATGAGGTGTGAGGATGACATTATCCAGTTTTAATAGGGCCGAACTCAACGGCGGTTCTACCTGATAAACATCCAGGGCAGCGCCGGCGATTTTCTTCTGACTCAAGGCATCATAAAGAGCTGTTTCATCCACTACCCCGCCCCGGCAGGTATTAATTAAAAAGGACGTTGGTTTCATTTGTTCTAACTCGCAGGCCCCAATAATATGGCGAGTTTCCGGAGTTAAAGGTAAATGAATGGTAATAAAATCAGCAGCCGATAGGATCTCCTTCAGGCTAGCCGGACGAACGCGGTATTCTTTTTCAAATTCTTCATCATGAACTACATCGTAACCCAGGATATTCATCGCAAAGCCTAGTGCCCGCTGGATAACTCCCCTGCCGATTTTCCCCAGGCCCAGGACACCCAGGGTTTTTCCAAAGACATCATAACCCATCACTGGTCCCCAAAATCCCTGCCGGGTTTTTTGGTCCGCTGCAACGATTTGCCGGGCCCCAGCAATGATGAGTCCCATGGCCAGATCGGCTACCGCGCTGGCGTTAGTACCCGGAGCATTAGCGACAATAATCCCCCGCCTGGCTGCCGCAGCCAAATCGATGCTGTCAATACCAGTGCCATGCTTGACAATCACCTTGAGCCTGGGGGCCTGCTCTAAATCTGCCGCGAGGACTTTATTAATTCCTACCACCCAGGCATCGGCCTCAGCTAAAACTGTTTTAAAATCTTCCCGCTGGTGCATTTCACTGGGTGGTATCATTACCAGACGACAGTTGGATTCCTCTAAAATTTGCGCGGCCTTGTGGGAGTATTTGGTAAAAGTGGGCGAAGTAGATAACACCGTATAGCGTTTCAAGGCCGTCCCTCCTGTTTTTGGTACCATTGTGCTTGAAGATCCTATTTTGGCAATAGAAAACCTGGGCCCGGTAAATTAGAGCTTACCGTACCATCCCCAGGGTAGCAGGTGGCCTATTTCGAGCCACCTGCTTTACTTTATGGGAAATTGGGTTAACTGTTTAAAATATCGGCGATGGCCACCGCTTTTCCTGTTTTAGCGGATTCTACCGCCGCTAAAACAACGGCGATGTTATGAATGGCCTGTGTGGCATCAATCTCCGGCGCCGGGTGTAGACCTCGAATGGCGTCAGCAAAGTCTTCAAACTGCTCACGAAACATATCACCGCGTTGCAAAGGTACTGGTACGTCATGAAGAAAGCGATTATCGGGATCATCACCCTTGCTGGTAAACTCCCTCAGGATAAGCTTGCTGTGATCATCTACAACATTGGCTTTACTCCACCAGCCGAAATCCAGGTCATAAAAGAGGGTGGCTTTGGTAGCGTAAACATTCATGAAGAATACCCCCGGCGAGGCCCAGTTGGCTCCAACATAGGCCAGCCGGCCGTTGGCAAATTCACATATGGTCATCGTAGCCGTATCCTGATCAACCTTCGTGTATATGGACTTCATAAAGGAAAAAACACGGGTCACCGGTCCCATTAAGTATTGTAGGCTATCGACGTGATGGACGGCGAGTTGAGTCAAGGGGCCGCCCGGTGCCATGGACCGATCGCCACGCCAGTTCCCTGGCTGCAAGTCCAGGCCACGTTCATTGGAAAAATTAGTTTCGATCATGGATACTTCCCCGATCCGGCCGCTGTCCATCAGTTCCTTGATTTTGCGCACACCGGCCAGGCGGCGGGCACTGTGGCCGACTGTAAAGACTACACCAGCATCGCGGACGGCTTTTTCAATCCGCCTGGCATGGGTGAGTTCGACGGCAATAGGTTTATCAACATAAACATGCTTGCCGGCAGCAGCAGCGGCTTCAATAACCGGTGCATGCTGGTCGTTAGGGGTAGTGACAATCACTCCCTCAATATCATCCCGTTTCAGCAAAGCCTCCAGGCTCTCCTCCATGTCACAATGGTGTTTGGCTGCAAAAGCCTCCCGCTTGCCGGCGCTACGGGAATAGCAGGCGACTATTTTTAACTTCTCGCTGCGTTCAATACCATTGGCCATAATATTGGCCCAGCGCCCTAGGCCGATTGAAGCTACGCGTACCGGTTCATAAGACATTGTTTTTAACTCCTTTCTTTTGATGCTTTTGGGTTCAAACCCCTCACGGGGTGATTAAGGTATCCGCACTGTTGCCGCCGGGAAGAAGCAGAGTAAGCAAAGGCCAGACGTCCCGGGGTTAATAATCCGGTGGCTGGATTTCATGGGTATAACCAGGAGATCCCCCTCCATGATAGCTATTTCCTCACCATCAACCCAAGCCTTACCCTGCCCCTGCAGTACAAAGATTACTTCTTCCAGGTCATCATGAACATGGGGTGGCCGGGCACCACCCCGGGTTTCAGGGAAGATCTCAACAAGGCGGCAGGTCACGCCAGCAGCACCGGTCGTCCTGGCCGACACCAGTTCAGCCACCCTGCGCCCGGTTGCCTGCTGGAAAACGGCTTCTTTAGTATTGATCTTGGTGAGCATATCCATCCAGCTCCCGCTTTTTAAATGTTTTTTTCCAGACGGGCAAACACCCTTTGCACCGCCTGAACAATTTCCGCACTCACGCGCTCTACCAGTTCCTGCGCCTTTTTATCATTAACAATGCTCAGGTCACCGTACCATCCAGTCGGTGCTATCTGCCGGATATCGGCCAGCAAGGGATACACTGATCGTGAACGCCGTAAAGTATCCATTTCTTTGGCCGCCGCGTAAGGGGAGGGATTGGTGGCCCGCTCCAACTTCACCAGTTCGGGACGGTAAGCCAGGACCGGCAAGGCTTCTAAAGCGCCGGCATGGGTTAACTCTGCTTCATCTTGATAGAGTTGCGCCGCTATATAGCAAGCCTGGGCGATAACACAGCGGACGCCATATTCCTGCTGGAGTTGAGAAGCGGCATAATTAATGGCGGCGGTGTTACCTTCATGCCAGTTGATCACGAGAATTTTTTGAGCCCCATGCCTGATTACGCTGGCAGCAGTGTCCAGCAAAAGATTAATATAAGTTTCCTGGCGCAGGGTTAAGGTGCCGGCAATGGTGGCATGGAAGGGTGTAACGCCGGTATGGCTAAAGGGAAGCAAGAGGCCGTCTAAACCAACAGATACTTTCCGGGCAATAGCCATAATGGCATAGTGATCAGTACCACAGGGTAGGTGGGGCCCATGTTGCTCTACACTGCCGGTGGGAATTATCACCAGGTGTGACCGTCTAAGGATTGCTTCTGCTTCCGGTTGGGTTATCTCCAGAAGGTAATGGTTTGTTTCTTGCTGTATCAAGTCTTTCACCCCACTCCCGATTTATCATCTATGATATATGATATATTCTACATCAATTTTGATATTCCTGCTTTGGCCATAAATTTTTTTATTTACTACAGGTAACAAACTGTTGTAACACCTCCTCATAAAGAGATAAAGTAAATAGAAGATTTAATTGCTATTAGTGGTACCCTTTGTTAAAATGAGGCTGCGGCTTAAATATACTGATCGCAGAAAAAACTTTTATAGCGCTTCTAAATAAATTTCGGCCTGAGCTCCAGTAAAACTGGCACCAAAGAAAAAATAGAAAGCAGCCCTGTGAGAAAGGAGACCCCTCATGTCCGGTAGTTTTGGCCCCTGGTTGATAGCGGCAGCCATAGTCTGCCTGGCTGCCACTTTACAAGGAGTAACCGGTTTTGGTTTTGCCCTTATTTCTGTACCTTTATTACTCATCGTCTACGACCCCCACATGGTCGTGGGCATTAACATTATTATCTCCTTCGTTTCCCTTTTCTTGCTGACGCTACGCGTTCATAAAGCCATCCAGCGACCGCTGGTGAAAAATCTGTTCCTGGGTAGTATCCTGGGTATCCCCATGGGAGCCTATGTTTTTTTACATTTTAACCTCCAGGAACTAAAACTGAGCATCGGTCTTGTTACTGCCCTTTGCAGTTTGTTGCTCCTGAGCGGCGTAACCATAAAAAAGGCCACCGGCCGTTACTGGGAGGGCTTTACCGGCAGCATCTCCGGCTTCCTGACTGGTAGTGTCGGTATGCCGGGACCACCTATTATACTTTTTCTCAGCAACCAACAGTTGCCGAAAGATCACTTCCGGGCCACCACAGCAGCTTATTTCACCCTGGTCTACCCGGCCAGTCTCCTGCTTTTGGCCCTGCTGGGGGCCATTGACGGGCGCATCACCCTTACAGCCCTTTCTTTAATCCCTTTCGCTATCCTGGGTGGCCAGCTGGGCTGCCGTTTGTTTCCCCTTATCCCCCAGGCCCAATTTCAGCGTGGTGTACCCCTGCTGGTGCTGGGCACAGCCCTGTATGCAGTGGCTACGACGTTGTGGTAAAGCCATTCAAGGTCATTAGCCCTTCCCGGACGAATAAAACACGTGTTGGCGGCCTGCGGCAGCGGGCTACCCCCGGCGACGGTTTTTAGCTGCCAGGAGGCGGGCAGCAGTCTAGCCCGGGTCACGGCTGGGAGCCCCGGTAGTACCGGCCTGTCGGGACAAATTTGCGGCTGGGGCCACCGTCCTGCCGCTCTTTTCGGTGTTAGCAAAACTGCTACCGGGAAACTATGGGCATAGATTCCCGGCAGATCGCCCACCTTGCTGAGGCGACGTAAAACAATGACTCCTCCGGCCGGCCAGACTTACCCCCCGATTATTTCATACACCAGGGGCTGCGGGGTGGGCGGTGCGGCGGACAGGGTATAGGCCGCCTGGAATCTCTCCCGGGCCGCCTCCAGGTTGGTCCGGTCGTTGACGTGAAAGACGGCCAGGGGCTCGCCGGCGTGGGCATATTCGCCACGGCGTTT